>DAOUPC010000015.1 GCA_030626365.1 Paracoccaceae bacterium | reverse complement strand
TGCGCACGCAATACTGGGCGCAATATGGCACCACTCTGGCGGGGCTGATGCGTGAACATGACGTGGACCCGACCCCCTATCTGACGGATGTGCATGACATTTCGCTGGACCACCTTGAGGCTGACCATGATCTGGCCGCGCATATCACCAACCTGCCGGGGCGGTGCATTGTCTTTACCAACGGCACCGCGCCTTACGCCGAACGGGTTTTGGCCGCGCGTGGCTTAACGGGGCTGTTCGATGGGGTTTATGGCGTGGAACATGCCGGTTTCCTGCCCAAACCCGAACGCGCGGCGTTCGAGGCGGTGTTCGCGCAGGATGCCATCGTGACCACACAGGCGGCCATGTTCGAGGACGATGAACGCAATCTTGCCGCCCCGCATGACATGGGGATGCGCACCGTACACGTGGCCCCCACGGCGCATGTGGCCGACCATATCCATCACCACACCGACGATCTGACCCATTTTCTGGGCCGGTTGGTTTAGGCATGATGGCGCAAGAAACCGACCCGCGAAAGGGCAGCGACATGACCACAAACTGTGACATCGTGATTTCCGGCGGGGGCATTGCCGGGCTGACGGCGGCGGCGGTATTGGGCAAGGCCGGGTTCAGCGTGATCTGCGTTGATCCCACCCCGCCGGTCACCGCGCGGGATGTGGATGGCTCAGACCTGCGCACCACGGCGTTTTTGCAACCGGCACAGGCGTTGCTGGATCAGTGCGGGCTGTGGGCGCGGCTGGCCCCGCACGCGGCCCCGTTGCAGATCATGCGTATCGTTGATGCGGGCGGTGATGCGCCCGAACCGCGTATCGTGCGCGATTTCCGGGCGGCGGATATCTCGGACCAGCCGTTTGGCTGGAACCTGCCCAATTGGTTATTGCGCCGGGAAATGGTGGCGCGGCTGGCCGAGCTGCCCAATGTCGGTTTTCGCCCCGGCACCGCCACCACCAGCCTGTTCACCCGCACAGATATGGCCCGCGTCGGGCTAAGTGACGGCACCCGTGTGCAGGCGCGGCTGGTGGTTGCCGCTGACGGTCGTGCCTCGCCCATGCGCGAGGCCGCCGGGATTGGCGTGCATACCAGACGTTACGGGCAAAAGGCGCTGGCCTTTGCGGTCACCCACCCGATTGCCCACGATAATGTTTCTACCGAAATCCACCGCAGTGGCGGGCCGTTCACATTGGTGCCGCTGCCGGATTACAACGGCCAGCCCTCGTCGGCCATTGTCTGGATGGAGCGGGGACCGCGCGCGCAGGAACTGCTGGCGATGGAACCGGGCGCGTTTGAAGATGCGATGACGCAGCGATCCTGTGGGCTGTTCGGGGCGCTGAAACTGGCCTCGCGCCGGACCATCTGGCCGATCATCAACCAATCGGCGGACCGGCTGTCGGGTGAACGTCTGGCGCTGATGGCCGAGGCCGCGCATGTGGTGCCGCCCATCGGCGCGCAGGGGCTGAACATGTCGCTGGGCGATCTGCGGTGTCTGGTGGATCTGGCCGTGGCCCGCCCCGAGGGGCTGGGCGATCAGCAAATGCTGGACGCTTATCACAAGGCGCGGATCGGGGATGTGAAACTGCGGGTGCAGGGGATTGATCTGCTTAACCGCACCTCGATGGTTGGTGCGCGCCCGCTGCGGGACGCGCGCGCGCTGGGTCTGAATGCGCTGTATTCACTGGCCCCGGTGCGTCGGATACTGATGCAGATGGGGCTGGGTGTGCGTTAACCCCTAACTGGCCTTCCGTGTCCCGAATACCCGTGCCCTTACGCGCGGATCGGTGTCAAACAATGCCGCCAGTTGTTCGGTCATGGCCCCGGCCAGTTGTTCCACATCGGTGATCGTCACGGCCCGGTCATAGTAGCGCGTCACATCGTGACCAATGCCAATTGCCAGCAATTCGACGGCTTTGCGCCGCTCGACCATAGCAATCACATCGCGCAGGTGCTTTTCCAGAAAATTCGCCGGGTTCACCGAAAGCGTGCTGTCATCGACCGGCGCGCCGTCCGAAATCACCATCAGGATCTTGCGTACCTCTTGACGGCCCAGCATCCGGCGGTGCGCCCATTCCAGCGCCTCGCCGTCAATGTTTTCCTTCAGCAGGCCCTCTTTCATCATCAGCCCCAGATTGGGCCTTGTGCGCCGCCACGGGGCGTCGGCGCGTTTATAGATGATGTGGCGCAGATCGTTCAGGCGTCCGGGTTGCTGGGGGCGGCCGTCGTTCAACCATGCCTCGCGGGCCTGCCCGCCTTTCCACGCGCGGGTGGTAAAGCCCAGGATTTCCACCTTTACATTGCACCGCTCAAGCGTGCGGGCCAGAACATCGGCGCAGATCGCGGCGATCGAGATGGGGCGCCCGCGCATGGACCCGGAATTGTCCAGCAACAGCGTCACGATCGTATCGCGGAATTCGGTGTCTTTTTCGTGCTTAAAACTAAGCGGCGTGGTCGGGTTGGCCACCACCCTTGCCAGACGTCCGGCGTCCAGAATACCCTCTTCCAGATCAAATTCCCATGACCGGTTCTGCTGCGCCTGAAGACGGCGCTGTAGCTTGTTGGCAAGGCGTGAAACGGCCCCTTTCAGCGGTTCAAGCTGCTGATCCAGATAGGCGCGCAGGCGCTCCAACTCGGCCGGTTCGGCCAGGTCTTCGGCGGCGACCTCTTCGTCGTGGGTGTTCAGATAGACCTTGTAATCTGGGTCTGCCTCGGATGCGGGGGCGCTGGTGGGGGGCTCTGGCGGGGCGTCGCCTTCGGGCATGTCGGTGTCTTCGCCCATGTCCTGATCGGCCATGTCATCCATGCTGAGCTGGGCCTGTGCCTGATCCTGCTGATCCTCTTGCGACTGTTCGGCGTCGGCATCGGCGTCTTCTTCGTCGCTGTCGTCCTGTCCGGTGGCGTCCGGGTCGGGCTGTTCTTCGGCGTCGTCTTCGGACTGATCATCCTGATCCTCGGCCTGATCTGGGTCTTCGCCCAACTGGTCGCCATAGCCAAGATCACTGATCACCTGTCGGGCAAAGCGGGCAAATTCGGTCTGGTCGGCCAGCTTGTCCTCTAGCCCATCCAGTGCCTCTGCGGCCTGTTCTTCAATGAAACCGCGCCACAGGTCCATGACGTTCTGCGCGCCGCGCGGCAGGTCGCGCCCGGTCGCCAGATGGCGCACCAGATAGCCCGCGGCAGCGGCCAGCGGGGCATCGGCGGCCTCGCGGATCTGGTCCTAGCCACGCCGCAATGCCTCGTGGGTGATCTTGACGTCGATATTACCTGCGGTGCCGGGCATGTCGCGTGCGCCCATCGCCTCGCAACGGGCGGTTTCCATTGCCTCGTACAGATCCCGCGCAATATCGCCCGGCGGGGCATAGCGCGCATGAATGCCGTCATCATGATAGCGCCGGTGCAACGCCAGCGCATCCGCCGTGCCGCGTGCCAGCAACACCTCGTCGCGTGTCATGCGCCGACTGACCTGCGGCAGGCGCATCGCCTCACCGGCCAGACCAGAGGGGTCAACCGTATAGGTCACCGTCAGTTCGGGGTCGTTGGCCATCACCTTGGTGGCTTCGGCCAACGCCTTTTTGAACGGATCGGCGGGGTTGTCGCTGGGTTTGTTCATGTCAGGCACCCTTGTTTGGCCCGCTTGTCAGCCCTTGGTCGGGATTGATAAGCGGGGCCTTTGCATCACCCCAGGCTTAGGCTGGCAGCACTTTCCGGCAGTTCCTCGTCAAAGCAACGCTGATAGAATTCGGCCACTGTCTGGCGCTCGAGTTCGTCGCATTTGTTCAGGAACGTCAGGCGAAAGGAATAACCCACATCGCGGAAAATCTCGGCGTTCTGGGCCCAGTTGATCACCGTTCGCGGGCTCATCACCGTGGACAGGTCGCCGTTCATGAACGCGGTGCGTGTCAGGTCGGCCAGCGTCACCATCTGGGCCACGGTCTTGCGCCCCTTTTCGGTGTTGTAATGCGGGGCCTTGGACAGCACGATCATCGCTTCGGCGTCGTGCGAAAGATAGTTCAGCGTCGCCACCATGCTCCACCGGTCCATCTGGGCCTGGTTGATTTGCTGCGTGCCGTGATACAGCCCGGTAGTGTCGCCCAGACCAACCGTGTTGGCCGTGGCAAACAGGCGGAAATAAGGGTGGGGTGTAATGATCTCGTTCTGGTCCATCAGGGTCAGCTTGCCGTCATGCTCCAGCACGCGCTGGATCACGAACATAACGTCGGCCCGCCCGGCGTCGTATTCATCAAACACGATGGCGCAGGGGTTGCGCAGCGCCCATGGCAGGATTCCTTCATGGAATTCAGTGACCTGTTTGCCATCGCGCAGTTTGATCGCATCCTTGCCGATCAGGTCGATACGCGAAATATGGCTGTCCAGATTGACCCGCACAGTGGGCCAGTTCAGGCGCGCGGCGACCTGTTCGATATGGGTCGATTTGCCCGTGCCGTGATAGCCCTGGATCAGCAGGCGACGATTATAGGTAAACCCGGCCAGAATCGCCAGCGTGGTATCGGGGTCGAATTTATAGGTTGGGTCCACATCCGGGACCCGGTCAACCACGTGGGCAAAGCCCTTGACCACCATGTCAGAGTCAATCCCGAACACGTCGCGGATCGAAATGTCTTCGGTTGGTTTTGCGTTGATGTCGATGCTCGCGTCGGCCATGCTTTGAAGTCCTTATATTCTGGTCCCCAAAAGGGGTGTATCGAACCTGAACGTGGTGCAACATTACGTGCGCAAGGGCAAGAGGTGTGGTGATATGCCCCTGCGTCTCTTGCCAAGGCAAGATCGGCCATCACCGCCGGAACCTGCCCCTGTGAAACCTTTAAGCCTTGAAATTCCGGCTGCCCTTGATCTGTTCCCAGCCCCAGACCACTTCCTGCAACTGTTCTTCCTGGCTGCGGTCGCCGCCGTTCATATCCGGGTGCAGAACCTTGATCAGCTTCTTATAGGCCTTGCGGGCCTCGGCCTTGGTACAGTTGTCGTCAACCTCAAGAATTTCCACCGCGCGCCGTTCTGTTGGCGGCAGGCGACGACCCGAACGGGCCCCCTTGCCGGGGTTCTGCGTGGCATTGTCGCCCAAAACCTGCTGCGGGTCCTCGATGCCAAGGCGCGACCATGCGCGGGCTTCGGGGTCGCCCATTGGTTTGGTGGTGCGTTCCCACACCTTGTCCTTGGATTGCTGTGCGTTGATCTCGGCCTCGGTGGTGCCGTCAAAGAAGTTCCACTTGAGGTTATATTCACGCACGTGCTGCTGGCAGAACCAGATATAGTCATCCAACACATCCGGAGCCCTGGGCGCGCGATACTTCCCGGCCTCTGTGCAGCCTTCATGCTGGCACTGGCGCTGGGATGTTTCCGACGCACCAGACATGCCGCGCCGCCCGCGCGGGTTCTTTTTCTTGGCGGAGGACACGGACATGTCGAATCCGAACGGGTCTGATTTTGTCATTGCTGCTACCTTCTCGACTCGGATACAGGAGTGTAATGTAAGTGACGGCAGATAGAAGAGGGGGCGGCAATTTTTTTGACCGCACAGGAAAAAAATATGAGCGTTACCCAAGAGATCCGAACACGGCTTCAGGCGGCTTTTGACCCCAGCGCGCTGGAGGTGGTGGACGACAGTGAACGCCATCGCGGCCATGCGGGGTATCAGGATGGCGGCGAAAGCCACTTTAACGTATCGATCCGCGCCGCAGGTTTCGAAGGGCAAAGCCGGGTGCAACGTCACCGTGCGGTGCACGCGGCCCTTGGGGCGGACCTTGTCGGGCGTATTCACGCCCTGTCGCTGGATATTGGCACCTAAAGGTTAACGCCCCGCCTGCCGGGGTGGGGCCACCCAAGTTCCAAGGCGGCGTTAATCCTTTTCCTTGGGGTCTTCATCTGCTGTTTGTGCGTCGTCTTCGGGTTGGTCGGCCTGCTGTCTGGCGCGGGATTTCAGCGCACTGGTCATGCCCGACACCGGGCTAAGTTCCTCAACGCCGTTGTCTTTCAGCATCCGTTCGGCCCCGCTGGCCGGTTGGGGGTCGGGCGAAGCAACATCTTCGGCCTCTGGCGATTGGGGCGCCGGGGCCGGCGTGGATGGTTGGGCAGCCGGGCGGCGGAACACCAGCACATTGCGCCAGTTGGTGTTTGATCCGGTCAATCCGCTGCGTTCGTCACTGGGCAGCAATTCGGCGCGCAGATATTCCCAGCCCTCTGCCCCCAGCGTGTTCAGCACGGATTGTACAGAATTGGCAAAGCGTCCCTCGGGCGTCTTGATGCCCTTGGCCTTGATGCCCTTGGTGGGGGCCGGAACAACCTTGTACTCGTACTGGGTCATGGGTCTTGGGTCCTCAGTTCTGGTCTGGCAGGCAGCCTAAAGCGACAACTTGCGGGACACAATCTGGTTCACGGCCTTGGGGTTGGCCTTGCCGCCGGTGGCTTTCATCACCTGACCGACGAACCAGCCGGCCAGTTTTGGGTTGGCCTTGGCCTTTTCGACCTGTGCGGGGTTGGCGGCGATGATTTCATCGACGGCGGCTTCGATGGCCCCGGTGTCGGTGACCTGTTTCATGCCGCGTGTTTCGACGATTTCCGCCGGATCACCGCCCGTTGTATAGACGATTTCGAACAGGTCCTTGGCGATCTTGCCGGAAATGTCGCCTGATGTGATCAGGTCAACGATCCCACCCAGTTGGGTCGGGGATACCGGCGATGTGGTGATGTCGTGGTCTTCTTTCTTGAGCCGCCCGAACAGTTCGTTGATGACCCAGTTGGCGGCCAGTTTGCCGTCGCGCCCCTGTGCCACGGCTTCGTAATAGGCGGCCGAATCCACGTCTGCCGTCAGAACCGAGGCGTCATAGTCCGATAGTCCGAAATCACCAATGAACCGCGCCTTTTTGGCGTCCGGCAGTTCGGGCAGGGATGCGGCGATGTCATCAACCCATGCCTGTTCGATTTCCAGTGGCAACAGATCCGGGTCGGGGAAATAGCGGTAATCATGCGCCTCTTCCTTGGAACGCATCGACCGGGTTTCGCCCTTGTCAGGATCGTAAAGCCGGGTTTCCTGCACCACCTTGCCGCCATTTTCGACAATCGAAATCTGGCGGCGGGCCTCGACCTCGATGGCCTGTTGGATGAACCGCATGGAGTTCATGTTCTTGATTTCACAGCGCGTACCCAGATGCGAGAAATCCTGGGTTTCCTGATACTTTTCGTATTGCCCCGGCTGGCAGATCGACACGTTCACGTCGGCCCGCATGTTGCCGTTCTGCATGTTGCCGTCACAGGTGCCCAAGTATCGCAGGATCTGGCGCAGCTTGGTAACAAAGGCGGCCGCCTCTTCCGGGCTGCGCATATCGGGGCGGCTGACGATTTCCATCAGCGCCACGCCGGTCCGGTTAAGATCGACAAAGGACATGTTCGGGTCCATGTCGTGGATCGATTTGCCGGCGTCCTGTTCCATGTGGATACGCTCGACCCGGACCAGCCGGGCCATGCCGTTGCCCAGTTCCACCAGCACTTCGCCTTCGCCGACGATGGGATGGTAAAGCTGGCTGATCTGATACCCCTGCGGCAGGTCGGGATAGAAATAGTTCTTGCGATCAAAGGCGCTGCGCAGGTTGATTTCTGCCTTCAGGCCCAGCCCGGTGCGCACCGTCTGTTCAATGCAATATTCGTTGATAACCGGCAACATGCCGGGCATGGCCGCATCGACAAACGCCACGTTTGAATTCGGCTCGGCCCCGAATTTGGTCGATGCCCCGGAAAACAGTTTCGCGTTGGAACTGACCTGCGCGTGTACTTCCAGGCCGATCACCAGTTCCCAGTCGGCCTTGGCACCGGCGATGGTTTTGGCTTTGGGCGATTCATATGTCAGGTCCAGCATGGCAACCTCTTGTCCGCAATGGTTCGGACTGCGTTCTAGGCCAGCCGGTCAGGCGGGGCAAGAGGGACCAGCCCCCTGGCGGACTGACCGTGCCGTTTGGTGTGCCCGGTGGCCGGGTTTTGTGCTGGGGGTTTTATGGCGGGGGCGTCTGGCGGCGGCTGACCATCACGGCCCCGGTAAAGATCAGCGCCAGACCGGCATAGGCATTCAGGCCCGGCGTTTCACCAAGCAACCCGGTGCCAAGAATCAGGGCAAAGACCGGAATAAAGAAGGTCAGCAAAGAGGTTCGCGTCGCGCCCACCTCGTGGACCAGTCGAAAGAACAGCATGACCGGCCCGGCGGTGCTGATCCCCCCAAGTGCAATCAGCGCCCAAAGAGAGGTCGGGGATGGGTGCAGGGTCCAGGGGGCCTCAAACCCGATGCTTAGCGTGGCCAGCACGGGGGTTGCGACAATCAACTGGCCGATGGCCATGACCTGTGGGGCAACCTGGGGGTTGGATCGCGTATAGATGCTGCCGGCGGCATAGCTTGCGGCGGCCCCAAGGGTCAGTGCGGCCCCCAGAACCTGCGCCTGCAACCCGGCGATTGCCTGCGGTCCCATCACGACGGCCACACCGGCCAGCCCGGTCAGCGCGCCGACAACGCGCCAGGTGGTGAATTGTTCTTCGGTCAGGAATATGGGGGCCATAAACACGGTGAACAACGGGATCGTAGCAAACAGTATCCCCCCAAGAGAGCTGTCAATCCGCGTCTGCCCTACCGCAATGGCACCATAGGGAATCGCGGCGGTCAGGAAGCCGATCACCACCAGCACCAGCCAGTCGCGCCCGAGCCGAGGCAGCCGCACACCAGACGCCCACGCATACCCGCCAATGATGATCGCGGCGATCAGGGCACGTGCGGTGGCGATGGTCAGGGGGGGGATGTCGGCAAGGGCGATCTTTATGAACATAAAAGAGCTGCCAAACAGGGCGGCGGTAAGCAGGATCATGATCCAGTGGCGAAGGGTCATAATGGGTCTCCTGATGGTTGGTTCGTTTGTTGACGGAACGGATGACCCCTGCACCGGGGATATCCGGGGTCAAGGCATCTAGCTTCAATAAGAATAGTAACTATTGATATAGTATTCAATTCACATTTTGATTTTAGCCCCTATATTTCCCCTATGATGGATATGACGCGCATGAACTGCCCGGTTGAGCGGGCGACAGACGTGATCGGCGACCAATGGTCGTTTTTGATCTTGCGGGAATTTTTTCTTGAGGGGCCGCAACGCTTTGGCGACCTGTCGGCGCGTCTTTCGGTATCGCCCAACACCTTGTCGGCGCGGCTGAAAAAGCTGGAACAGGGCGGTGTGCTGACGCGCGAAATCTATTCGCATCACCCGCTTAGGGCGCGGTATGTTCTGACGGAAAAGGGGCAGGCGCTGTTGCCGGTCATGTCCGCGCTGCGTGTCTGGGGCGAGGCGCATACGCCCAAATCGCAAAAGGCCTGAACCACAACGGCCAAGCCCGTCATGTTGCGAGGAATATGTTGTATATCAATTGGTGCGCTGTTGAACGCCCCTGAACATACGCCGTTCAGGACCTTTAATCATGCGGTAAGGCCAACTGACCCGGTGTCAGGTCGGATGCAATTGCGGTCCGGTCGGGGTAAAGGTTACGTGCAGGCCCTGTTCGATATCGTCACGGAACTGATCGGCGATGGTTTGCATCGCATAGGCCCGGCCACGGGCGGCAAACCGGTTGAGCGATGTAACCCGCGAGTTGTTGTCAAACCCATCCGCCGCATGGGCCCAGATCATCGGGTGAAGTTCTGTCAGGTGGTCATGGATCAGCCATTTGGCGCAATCGGCAATTTGCATACGCTGCAGGTCGGCCTCAGAGCTTAACCCAGGCGCATGTTGCAGTGCCACGGCGCAATAGGCGGCCAGCAGGTTGACCATGGCCTGATCGGGGCGCGTGACAAGGATGTCACGAAGGCCGTCGATGAAGAAATCGACATCAACCCTGGCACAGGCTTGTTCATCGGCGGCAATCGCATCGAAATACACCCACGTATAACCACCGGCCCCCCAGATATCCTGGGTCCGCGATGCGGTGCGTCGCGCTTCCAGTTCCAGTTGTGGATAGTCCCCGAACCAGCGCGGTAGCAAATGATTGCCCAAGGCGCGCATGTGTCGGTGATTATACGGGTCAAGGTCGATCAGGTCTTCGTAATCATCCGCGATACGCGATTGCGGGTCACGCTGCCCGGCCAGCAGGGCACAGCGGGCGGCGGCCAAAAGGGGGCTGTCCAATTCGATGCCGCACAGGGGGGACAACAGGTGTTGTGCCCGGTCGAAATGCGCCGCACAGCGGCTGCGGTGCGCGGTGGGTGCAACGCTTTCCCAGTTGGTGCCGCGCCAGGCCCAGCCGATGTCGATATGGGCCAGCGCCACGATCAGGGTGATCAGCGGTTCGCTGGCATAATCGCGCTGCACGGCCTCAAGGGCGAGGATGCCGTTTGTCAGGGGGGCCTCACCGGCTTTGCGGCCTTCCTGCAACGCATGTTCAACCCCGTGAACGACGTCTGAACGCGCCCCATAGGCCAGCAGATCGGCCACCGGCATTCCGCCAGGGGTAATTTTTCGGTCCTTGTCGGCGGCGCTGATTTCAAGGGCCAGTTCATCCCAGCGGTCCTGGCGGGCCAGAAACTGCCCCCGCAGATGTGCCTCGCGGCAGGCCTGGTCGTCGGGGCTCTGGTTCAGGGTGGGAATGCTCAGGTAATCCTCGTGGCTCAGATCTTGTTTGGCCTTGGGATGATGCGCAATGGACAGGGCCTGGGGCGGTGGCGCAAGGGCCAGCCTTTCGATCGTGACAATGCCAAAGCGGGATTTCAGATAGGCAATCGTCGGGGCGAATGCAGCAAGCGTGGGAAGAGGCAATTTCAGCATATTATGTCCATCGTCAGCAGAATCCGGCAAGCACAAGGATTGGCGGGCAGCAGGGGTGTATCTTGGATTGGAACATGCTGTGGCAATCGGGCGCAAACATGGCAGGGGTGCGGTGTTTCGGGACAGGTATTGCGAAATTTACGTGGCATAAAGTGGGCGGGAAACGGTCGCAGGGTTTCAGAATATAGTGAAATGGTGCCGCACGACCCGAACATGGCGCGCGCGCAGTTCGGTTTCGAATGTGCGGTGCGGTGGCAGCGCCTCGTGGGGCAGGCGAATCTGCTTGTCACCCATCAGAACGGCCGTGACCCGCACCGAAAAATCCCAGCGCGTGTCAAAGCGCATATGGTTGATCTCTTGCAGGTTCAGCATGCCGCCGCGCCGCCCCGTGTGCCAGTTCAGCCGGCTGTCGTTCAACCGCACCCCGGCACCGGGATTGCGCCACAGATCCCACAGCGCGGGCAGGGTCAGCAATGCCAGTGCGGCCACCAGCCACCAGGCGGCATCGATCACAATTACCGCCCCCGCCAGCCCGGCGTAGATACTGACCACGATTGCCAGTGTGCGCCGCGTGCGCCCCTGACGGGTGAATTCAAACGTGGCCGCCATCGCGGCCCCCATCAGCGCCCGCCGGTTATGTCCAGTGTCGTGCCGGTGATATAGCTGGCCTGATCCGACAGCAGGTAAAGGATGGCGTCGGCCACTTCGTCGGCATGTCCGCTGCGGCGCAGGGGGATGCTTGGGGTGATCAGGCCCACCCGCTCTGCCGCGCCGGCCTTGGCGTGGATATCGGTTTCGATGATGCCGGGGCGCACGGCGTTGACCCGGATGCCATCCGGGGCCACCTCGTCGCTAAGGCCCTTGGTAAAGGTGTCGATGGCGGCCTTTGAGGCGGCATAGTCAACAAAGGTATTGGCCGAACCCAGCCGCGCCGCGGCAGATGATACATTGACGATCACCCCACCGCTGCCCTGCGCCTGCATGCGCAGCACGGCCTCTTTGGCGATCAGCATGGCACCGATCACGTTGATGTCGAACATCCGGCGCAGGCGGGCATGGGTAAAGTCGGTGACTTTGGCGATCATGTCCACCACACCTGCGTTGTTGACCAGCCCGTCCAGCCGGCCAAAGCCATCGTCGACCCGGGCGTAAATGTCCGCGATCCCCTCGGGGGTGGCCACATCGCCCGGACACAGGATCACCCGCGCGCCGGCATCGGTGGCTGCGGCGGCAATGGCTTTGGCTCCGGCGGGGTTGCTGTGATAGTTCAGCGCCAGATCATAGCCCGCGCTGGCCGCCTTAAGGGCGGTGGCGGCGCCGATACCGGCACTGGCCCCGGTGATAAGAAGTGTTTTACGCATGCTCTATCCTTTCTGAATACGGCTGATCATTTCACGGGTATCGCGCGACAGGTCCGGCGTGGCGGCAATGCGCACCAACTGGCCGCCGATCAGCGTCTGGCGCTTTCGGTCATAGCGCCGCCAGGTCTGGAATGCGCTGCACATGCGGGCCGCGGTTTGCGGGTTCACCGCGTCCAGCCGGATCAGCCAGTCAGCCAGCAGCGCATAGCCCGTGCCGTTGGCCGCATGAAACCCGGCGTGATTGGCAATCAGTGCGCCAAATACTGCGCGGAACCGGTTGGGGTTGGTCCAGTTGAAATCATCGTCCCCGGTCAGGGCACGGGCGGTTTCGGCGGCCTTGTCCGGGTCTGCCTGCATCACCTGCAAGCCGAACCATTTGTCCATCACCAGCCGGTCGCCCTGCCATTGTTTACGAAAGGCGGCCAGTTCGGGCGCGCCCTTGCCCGCACTCAGCAGGCAGGCAAGCGCCGACAGTTGCAGCGTCATGTTATCGGCGCGTGCATATTGCGCCGCCGCCGCCGCGCCGCCATCCAGCCGCGAGGTCAGCGCCAGAACCGCACCACCAAGGGCGCGTTTGCCCGACTGATCCGCGTCAGCAAGATAGGGGGCATCGACCTGCATCGCTGCGCTGATACGCGGAATCGTATCCTGCACGTGCTGCGCCAGCGCCAGTTTCAATGCCTCTGCAGCGGTCCAGATTGCACCGGGGTCCGGCGTGGTGGCGGCCGCGTGCAGGGCGGCGGCCAGTTCCGACTGACCCGGCTGTGCCAGCATCAGCGCGCGATAGGCCGGATCAAGGGTATCGTCACGCAGCACCGCCAGTATGCCGTCCAGATAGGCGGTGTCGGGGGGCGTGTCTTTTGTGGCCATCCCCATCAGCGTGTCACGGGCCAGCGTGCGGGCGGCCTCCCAGCGGTTGAACGGGTCGGTGTCATGCGCCAGCAGAAAGGCAGGATTGGCTGCCTCATGCTCAAGGATAACCGGCGCAGAAAACCCGCGCAGGATCGACGGCACAGGCCTGTTTGCCAGCCCGTCAAAGGTGAAACTTTGGCTGGCCTGGGTCATTTCCAGCATCCGGGTTTCCAGCACCTCGTCGCCATTGGCCCCAAGCAGCCCGACCTGGATCGGGATTACCTGTGGCTGTGGGTCCGGGCTGGTGGCGCTGGGCGGGGTGGATTGGCTGAAGGTCAGGGTATAGCGCCCGCCCGCCTTATCCCCGGTATCTCCGGCCCAGGTTTCGTTCACCGTCAGGCGCGGGGTGCCGGCCTGAGAATACCAGCGTTTGAACTGGTCAAGGTCACGACCCGTCACATCCGCGAACACCGCCAGCCAGTCCTCGATCGTGCAGGCCTGCCCGTCGTGGCGCGCAAAATACAGCTCCAGCGCCTCGGCCCAGGCGGCATCACCGACCAGCCGTTTCAGCATGCCGATCACCTCGGACCCTTTTTCATAGATCGTGGCGGTGTAAAAGTTGTTGATTTCCTGAAAACTGGCCGGGCGCACGGGGTGTGCAAGGGGGCCGTTGTCTTCGGCGAACTGGCGGGCGCGCAACTCGATCACGTCGCTGATGCGCTTGACCGGGGCGCTGCGCATGTCGGCGGTGAACTGGGCGTCACGAAACACCGTCAGCCCCTCTTTCAGGCACAGTTGGAACCAGTCGCGGCAGGTGATGCGGTTGCCGGTCCAGTTGTGAAAATATTCATGTGCGATAATTGCCTCGATCCGCTCAAAGTTCATGTCGGTCGAGGTTTCAGGGCTGGCCAGAACGGCGGAAGAGTTGAATATGTTCAGCCCCTTGTTTTCCATCGCCCCCATGTTGAAATCATCCACCGCGACGATGTTGAACACATCCAGATCATACGCGCGCCCGTAAACCTGTTCATCCCATGTCATCGACTTTTTCAGCGCCTGCATGCCAAAGGCGCATTTACCTTCGTCGCCGGGGCGCACCCACAGGTTCAGCGCCACATCGCGCCCGGCTGCGGTGGTAAAGCTGTCGGAATGGGCCACCAGATCGCCCGCCACCAGGGCGAACAGATAGGCCGGTTTTGGCCAGGGATCGTGCCATTCTGCCCAATCATCGCCCGCGCCCACCGGATTCCCATTAGAGAGCAGGACCGGGTGCGGCCCGTTCACCCGCACGGTAAAGATGCTCATCACATCGGGGCGGTCCGGGTAATAGGTGATCTTGCGAAAGCCTTCGGCCTCGCATTGGGTGCAATACATGGCATTTTCTGGCGGCAGACTTTCGCCTGTGTCGCCTGTGCCTGCTCCGACGTTCTGCGGTGACATGTACAACCCTTCAAGCGCCGTGTTGCCCTTGGGGTCAATCTCAACAACGGTCTCCCAGATAAAGGGCGCATCGGGCACCGGGCAGGTCAGGCCCTTGTCGGTTAACGCGGGCGAAACCGCGACCCCGTCGATTGTTGCGCTGATCAGGGTCAGGTTCTTGCCGTGCAGAAAGAAGGTGCGGTCCGGGGTGTCCGGGTTGGGGCGAAAGGCGATGCGGGTGGTGACACGGGTGGCGTTCGGGGCCAGATCAAAGGTCAGGCGGACGCTGTCGGGGACAAAGCCAAAGGGGGTGTAATCCTTGAGATAGATCGTTTCCTGGGCGGGATTGCTCATGTTTTGGCCTCGTTGACTGGATGGATCGGGTTTGCAGGTGATGTTAGAACGCAAAGCAAACCGGGGAAACCGGTTTTCGCGGGTTTGGATGTTTTCCTGGGCGGGTCGGTTGCTTGTCCGGCCCGGGTCGGTTGCCCTTGTTAATGGCAGGGTTATTGGCAGGGTTAGTGATGGGGCAAGGCGTGTTGCCAGTGGCGGGGTTTCGCACTACGGGTTGGGCATACGTGGTGGCGTGGATTTGGCCGAAAGGGAAAGAATATGACGGACAGGCAGGACAGGAACGGGTTGCAGGTTGCGGCCGAGTTGGTGGATTTCGTCGAGAACGCGGCCCTGCCGGGGACGGGCGTTGCGCCAGGGGTTTTCTGGGCCGGTCTGGCGTCGATGGTGCAAACGCTGGGGCCGGACAACCGGGCGCTGCTGGCGCGGCGCGAGACATTGCAGGGGCAGATTGATGCCTGGCATATCGCCCACCGCGACCAGCCGCACGACCACGAGGCCTATAAGGCGTTTCTGGAAGATATCGGTTATCTGCTGCCCGAGGGCGCGGATTTTCAGATCGACACCACCAATGTAGATTCCGAGATCGCCAAGGTGGCGGGGCCGCAACTGGTGGTTCCGGTGACCAACGCGCGCTATGCGCTGAACGCTGCCAACGCCCGCTGGGGCAGCCTGTATGATGCGTTTTATGGCACCGATGCGATGGGGGATGCCCCGCCAAAAGGGGGCTATGACAAGGGGCACGGCGCACGGGTTGTGGCACGCGCACGGGTGTTTCTGGACGAGGTGTTTGCCGTTGAGGGAACCAGCCACGCGGATGCGCGGCGCTATCATGTGCGCGACGGCGCGTTGCTGGTTGATGGGCTGGCGTTGCAGGAACCGGGCAAGTTCGCCGGGTATCTTGGTGATCCAAGGGCCCCCGACGCGGTTCTTTTGGTCAACAATGGCCTGCATGTGGAACTGGTGTTTGACCGCACGCATACGATCGGCAGCCACGATCAGGCCGGTCTGGCCGATGTGCGGCTGGAAAGCGCGATGTCGGCGATCATGGATTGCGAAGATTCGGTGGCCTGTGTCGACGCCGAGGACAAAGTGGTGGCCTATACCAACTGGCTGGGCCTGATGCGCGGCGATCTTGCGGCTGTGCTGGACAAAGGCGGGCGGCAGGTGACGCGCCGTCTGGCGGCGGATCGTGATTTTACCGCACCGGATGGCGGGGTGGTCAGCGTCAAGGGTCGCGCGCTGATGCTGGTGCGCAACGTGGGCCACCTGATGAGCAACCCGGCCATTCTGGACAGCGATGGCCATGAAATCCCCGAGGGGCTGATGGATGCGGCCATAACCGTGATGGCCGCCATGCACGACCTGAACCGCGCGGGCGGCAATTCGCAACACGGGTCGGTTTATGTGGTCAAACCCAAGATGCACGGCCCCGAAGAGGTGGCTTTTGCCGTGCGTACCTTTGATATGGTCGAGGACATGCTGGGCTTGCCCCGCAATACTGTCAAAATCGGCATCATGGACGAAGAACGCCGCACCACCGTCAACCTGAAAGAGTGCATCCGCGCGGCCAGTGAACGGGTCGCATTTATCAACACAGGTTTTCTGGATCGCACCGGTGATGAAATTCACACCAGTATGGAAGCCGGGGCAGTGCTGCCCAAAGAGTCCATCAAGCAACAACCATGGATCCTGGCTTACGAAGACTGGAATGTGGATATCGGCCTGGAATGTGGTTTACGCGGCAAGGCCCAGATCGGCAAAGGCATGTGGGCCATGCCCGATGAAATGAAAGAAATGGTCGAAACCAAGCTGGCTCATCTGCAAGCCGGGGCCAGTTGCGCATGGGTGCCTTCCCCCACGGCTGCCACGCTGCACGCCATGCATTACCTTGCTTACAACGTCAGTGAAAGACAAAAAGAACTGCAGTCCCGCCCGAGAGCCAGCCTGAATGACATCCTGACTCCGCCACTGCTGGGTGAGCGCCAACTGAGTACTGAAGAGATCCAGGCGGACCTGGACAACAATGCCCAGGGAATACTCGGCTATGTCGTGCGCTGGATCGACCAGGGAGTAGGCTGTTCCAAAGTCCCGGACATCAACCATACCGGCTTGATGGAAGACCGCGCCACGCTGCGTATCTCCAGCCAGCACATTGCCAACTGGCTGCACCACGGAATCTGTTCTGAGGAGCAAGTAATGGAAACCCTGCAACGCATGGCGGTGATCGTGGATGCTCAGAATGCAGGCGACCCGTTGTACCGCAACATGGCGCCGGATTATGACGACAGCATTGCATTCCAGGCGGCCTGCGACCTGGTATTCCTCGGCCGCGAACAACCCAGCGGCTATACCGAACCCATTCTGCATCGCCGCAGAATCGAGGCCAAGGCCCGCTTTGGTCAGTAGCCGCAGGGCTGAGCGATATCAGCAATCCTCATCGGCCGCCATGGCCAAAGTTTTCCGGGCCTGCTTGAGGTGTGGAATATCCAGCATGACGCCATCCAGGCTCAATGTCGCCTCACCCGGGTTGTTTGCAAACAATTCAACAATTCGGCGGGCCTGGTTGATTTCTTCCTCGCTCGGAGTAAACGCCGAGTTGATAACGGC
>DAOUPC010000167.1 GCA_030626365.1 Paracoccaceae bacterium | reverse complement strand
TTCAATGCGCACCGTGCGCGCCGCCGGGCCTTCACCGATCACCAGATCCAGTTCAAAATCTTCAAGGGCCGGGTATAATACTTCTTCCACCGCCGGGTTAAGACGATGAATTTCGTCAATAAACAGAACATCCCGGCTTTCCAGATTGGTCAGGATCGCCGCCAGATCACCCGCCTTGGCCAGAACCGGCCCGCTGGTCATTCGAAAATTAACACCCAATTCACGCGCCATGATCTGCGCCAGCGTGGTCTTGCCCAAACCGGGGGGGCCGTGAAACAACGTGTGATCCATCGCCTCGCCGCGCTGGCGGGCGGACTGGATGAACACCCGCAGGTTGGCGCGCACTTCGGCCTGACCGATAAAATCGCCCAGCATCTGGGGCCGCAATGCGCGGTCCGCATCCCCCGCCATCGGTTCCGGTCTAAGGATGGGATCGGCACCGGGAATTGCATCTTGCGTCATCATCTATCTCCCGCAGGGGCACGGAGGGGGGCAGCACAGGTCAGGGCGGGCGAACATCCGCGTCATTCCTTTGGTGCCAGCAATTTCAACGCCGCGCGGATCAACCCGGCCTCTTGCGCATCGGGCGCAGAACCGGCGGCCTCGGCGACAGCCGCCGCTGCCTCGGCCGGGGCATAGCCCAGATTGGACAGGGCCGACATTGCATCCGCCTGCGCACCCACATTGGACACAGCACCGGACAAACCCTTTGCCGGCGGCGCGGCCTTGGGCGTGTCACCTTCAATGACTTCACCCGCCGGATCACCAACTGGCCCATCCATCGCATCCGTAACCGTTCCGCCCATCGCCATCACGCCCGGTGCCTTATCCTTGAGGTCCAGCACGATCCGCTGGGCCAGCTTGGGCCCGACACCCTTGGCCGCCTTCACCATATTCCAGTCGCCCAGCGCAATCGCCCGGCCAACCCCATCCGGTCCCAGCGTGCCCATGATGGCCAGCGACACCTTGGCCCCCACCCCCTGCACCGAAGTCAGCAACCGGTGCCATTCCTTTTCCACCAGCGACAGAAAACCGAACAACTGCATCAGGTCCTCGCGCACCAGCAGGTCAGTATAAAGCGATACCGCCTCGCCCACCCCCGGCAAAGCCGCCAGTGTGCGTTCCGAACAATAGACAATATAGCCGACGCCGCGCACGTCGATCAGGATGTGATCCGCCGCGCGATAATCCAGCCGCCCTGTCAGCCGTCCAATCATGATGCCACCTCTCGCAGTTGCGGCCCCGCCACGCCGCCATAATGTGCATGACAAATGGCAATCGCCAGCGCGTCGGCGGCATCCGGCCCCGCCGGATCGCAACCGGGCAATTGCAGGCGTACCATATGCAGCACCTGCCGCTTGTCCGCGTGCCCCACCCCGACCACCGTCTTTTTCACCCGGTTGGGCGCATATTCCCCAATCGGCAACCCGGCCTGCGCCGCCGCCAAAAGGGCCACACCACGGGCCTGACCCAGCTTTAGCGTGCCCGCCCCATCCTTGTTGACGAATGTCTGTTCGATCGACACCTGATCCGGCCTATAGCGCGCCAGCACATCCACCAATTGCGTGTGCAGCGACAACAGGCGCGTCGCCAGATCATCCCCGGTGGATTTGCATTGCCCGTTGGCCACATGGCCAAGGCGGCTGCCGTGTGATTCTATCACGCCCCACCCCAGGGTTCTTAACCCCGGATCTATGCCCAGTATCCGCATGTTTCGCCCGGCCCTGCCTGGAATTGTTGCTTTTGTGACGCACTAGCACGAAACGCGAACATTATCCAACCGTTTTGACCCAAGGCCAAAAACGACCCCCCCCTGTTCCGGCACCGACATTGTGGCGAATTCCGACATGCCGCGGCGCAGAAACGACACGCGCCGGCACCCGTTTTCACAAGTGTTACAAGAAGGTTACAAGAATTCCGACCTATGCACAGATTGCATATGACCCATGCGATTTTGCGTCTTGTTAGGTGAATTCCGAAACCCTATCTGCCTGTCACAAGAACAAACACATCAACGCACCCAAATAAAGGACAATGGATATGGCTGCTTTCGACACCACCCGCACAACCTATGGCTCACTCAACATGGCAGGCCGTATCGGTTCAACTTTCGTATCGCTGTTTGGCGCCGCTTCGGACTGGAACGATGCCCGTGTCACCGGCAATGCGCTGGCCCGCCTGTCGAACCGCGAACTGGATGATATCGGTCTGGTCCGTGGCGACATCGACCTGATCTCTCGCGGCAAGAAAATCCGCTAAGCGATACAGGCCCGATCCGTATCGGACGGGCGGCCTTTGGCCACGACGATCTGAATTCGCGCCGGCACCGGAAAGATTTGCAACCACGGGGACAACCCCTGATGCAAACAGACCCGGTGCCGGCGCTTTTTCGTTCCTGTTACCCCTCCTGCGTCCCTCCTGCGCCCTTCCTGTACCCTTCAGGCGGCCAATCACGCGCCACACCACTTGCCCGCACGCGCACACCCCGATAGTTTCGCATGACATGAACCCCGGGGGACCAATCGTGAGCCATATCGCCGCCATTACAGGCACCGGGGTATTTACCCCTGAAAACACCATCTCAAACGCTGAACTGGTTACCGCATTCAACGCCTATGCAGATAAGGTGAACGCCGAAAATGGTGCCGCCATCGCCGCTGGCGACATGCAAGCGCAGGAACATTCCTCGGAAGAGTTCATCGTCAGGGCCTCTGGGATCGAACAACGCCATGTGGTCGACAAAACCGGAATTCTTGACCCGTCAGTGATGCACCCGTTGTTGCGCCAGCGATCCGATGACGAACCGTCCCTGATGGCCGAAATGGGTGTAGATGCGGCGCAAAAGGCACTGGCACAGGCCGGAAGAACCGCCGGGGACGTGGATGCGATCATCTGCGCGGCCTCTAATCTGGAACGCGCCTATCCGGCGGTTGCCATCGAAATTCAACAACTGCTGGGCGTTAACGGGTTTGCCTTTGACATGAATGTCGCCTGTTCATCCGCCACATTCGGCATCCAGACCGCCGCCGACATGGTCCGGGCGGGGTCGATCCGATCTGCCCTGGTCATCAACCCCGAAATTTGCAGCGCCCATCTGGAATGGCGTGACCGGGATTGCCACTTTATCTTTGGCGATGTTGCCACCGCCACCCTGATCGAGCGGGCCGAAGACGCCAACGGCCCCTGTTTTGAAATTAAATCCACCCGCTGTGCCACGGTGTTTTCCAACAACATCCGTAACAACAACGGCTTTTTGCGCCGCTCGCGCCCGGATGGGGTAAAGGACCGGCGCGACATGCAGTTCATGCAAAATGGCCGCAAAGTATTCAAAGAGGTGCTGCCGATTGTTGCCAGGCATATCTCTGCACACATGAGCGACGAAGGCGTGAGCAGCGACAACCTGAAACGGCTTTGGCTGCATCAGGCCAACAAGGCGATGAACGACTTTATCGGCAAAAAGGTTCTGGGGCGCGTCCCCGAACCGGACGAGCAGCCAAATATCCTGCAAGATTACGCCAATACGTCCTCGGCCGGGTCGATCATCACATTCGCCAAATATTCCGACGACCTTGCCGACGGCGATCATGGCCTGATCTGTTCCTTCGGGGCCGGGTATTCAGTTGGATCGGTCCTGCTTCGCCGGCACGCCTGATCAGGTGCCTTCCTCTTCCAGGTGCAGCTTCATGTCGATCAGTACCTGTTGCAGTTGCGAGGTTTCGCGCAACAGTCGCTTGGCCTCGTTTATGGTGATGATCCCGTCTTCCATGGCCTGCTGATATTCGGCCATCAACATCGCAAACCGCTGGCTAAGCGCAATAACATCGGCATTGATCCCGCCGGTGTTGGGCCTGTTGGGTTTGCGTTCGTCATAAGACAGCGTGATATTCTTCAACTCGGCCAGCGCGCTGGTGACGTGCGGATACGATGATATCTTTTCCAGCTTGGCCACGGCATCAACCGGAATGAACCGGTCTTTATGCTCGGCGTGATCGGAATAATAGCGCCCCAGCGTCGCCTTGGATTTGCCGGTTGCCTGACAGGCCGCCTCGATCCCGACATCCTTGACCAGTGCTTCGGTGTGCTTCTTCATATACCTACAAATGTCGGTCATATATTACTTCCCGGCAGTCTTTCGCTGTCCGAACACCCTATAAGGGGAACGGCACCGATTATTTCCCATTAATGCTTTCTAATGGAAATGTCATAGATAGGCTATCCCTCAGGTTTTCGGGGGAGCTTAAAGAGTAACGGTGTTATTTCGCACCATTTCAATATGGGACGTGGGCGTAGTTTTTTAGTTTATTGTGGTTTTTTACCACCCTTTGACCCATAGGTGCCGCCATCGTCACCTGCACATGATCCATCCCCAAGGGCTGTTCCGTCCCGGATTTGTGCAGGTAAGGTGGCGGCACCATGATTCTGTCACTGCGATTCGGGTGCCATGGTTCTGGCAGGGACGCTATGGCAGGGGGCACCATAACGGCTTGCCCGGCCAGAACTCAGCGCATACACCCCCCGCATGGCAAAGCTTTTCTTTAACTACTCAACAATGAATGCGGGCAAATCCACGGTTCTGCTTCAGGCATCGCACAACTATCGCGAACATGGCATGGATACCTATCTGCTGACGGCACAGGTCGACGGGCGGGCCGGAACCGGGCGCATTGCCTCGCGAATCGGAATCGGGGCCGAGGCCGACACATTTACCGCAAATGACGATCTGTTTGCCATGGTCCGGGCGCGTCTGGATCAGGGGCCGGTGGCGTGCGTCTTTGTGGACGAGGCGCAGTTCCTTTTGTCCGATCAGGTCTGGCAACTGGCCCGTGTGGTGGATGACCTGAACCTGCCGGTACTGTGCTATGGGCTGCGGGTTGATTTCCGGGGCGAACTGTTCCCCGGATCTGCCACCCTGCTGGCCCTTGCCGACGAAATGCGCGAAGTGCGCACCATCTGCCGTTGCGGGCGTAAGGCGACGATGGTGATCCGTCAGGATGATCAGGGCCGCCCGATCAGGCAGGGCGCGCAGGTGCATATCGGTGGCAACGAAACCTATGTTTCGCTGTGTCGCCGCCACTGGCGCGAAGCCATGGGTGACAGGCCAGCCGAAAACCAGACATAGCGCGAACCCGCACGACGAAAGCCTGCCGCGCGCGATGAACCGCCGCTTTGTCGATCAAACCCGGTTCGGTAATTCCCTGCCTGCCGCCAACGCCGCGACATTATCCAGCGCCATATGCCCCATCGCGGTGCGCACATCCAGCGCCGCCGTGCCCATATGTGGCAACAGGGTCACCTGCTCCATCTGGCGCAATGCGGCCGGAACCTGTGGTTCGAATTCATAAACATCCAGACCCGCCCCGGCGATCGTTCCCGTTTCCAGCGCCGCAATCAACGCCGCCTCGTCCACAATGTCACCACGCGCGATGTTGACCAGATGGGCGGTCGGGCGCATCGCCGCCAACACATCTGCGTTGATCAGATGATAGGTTTCCTTTGCACCGGGCACCGCCACCACCAGCACATCGACCGATGCCGCCAGATCCGTCAGGCTGGCAACTGCCTCTGCCGGGAACGCCAGCTTTTTCGCCGATCGGCTGAAATACCGCACCTTCATGCCAAACCCGAAATGACAGCGCCGGGCAACGGCCTGCCCGATCCGGCCCATGCCGACAATGCCCACGGTCTTGCCGCTTACGTGCAGGCCCATCATCTGTGTCGGGTGCCAACCCGCCCACTTGCCGGCCCTCAGCAGGCGCTCTCCTTCGCCGGCGCGTCTTGCGCTCATCAGGATCAGGGTCAGGGCGATATCGGCGGTGGCGTCCGTCACGGCACCGGGCGTGTTGGCCACCTGCACCCCTGCTGCCCCGGCGGCAACCGTATCGATATGATTATAACCAACCCCGAAATTGGCCAGCAACCGGCAGCGCGGGCGCGCAACATCGGCAAACACATCCGCCGAAAACTGATCACCCAGCGTCGGGATCACCGCATCAAAATCACGCAAGGCCTGGCGCATCTCGCCACCATCCAGTGGCGTGTTGTCCGCCCGGATTGTGGTGTCAAACGCCGCCATCGCCCGGTCAGTGACCGCCTCTGGCATCGGGCGTGCAATAAACAGCCGCATCAGTGCATCCGCCCGCCGGTTGCAACCGGCCCGTCCGGGCCAATCAGCACGATTTCACCTGACGCATCCGGCAGGCCCAGCACCAGAACCTCGGACATGAAGCGCCCGATCTGGCGAGGTGGAAAATTGACCACCGCCATCACCTGTTTTCCGACCAGTTGGTCAGGCGTGTAATGCGCGGTAATCTGGGCCGATGATTTTTTCTCGCCCATCTCGGGGCCAAAATCGATCCACAGCTTGATCGCCGGTTTGCGGGCCTCTGGATAGGGTTCGGCCCGCACCACCTTGCCCACGCGAATGTCCACCTTCAGGAAATCATCAAACGATATCTCAGTCACGCGACAGTTCCCTTGAACGGTCCGCAGATGCCGCCACAGCACGGTTCAGCAATGCCGGGAACCCGGA
>DAOUPC010000146.1 GCA_030626365.1 Paracoccaceae bacterium | reverse complement strand
AGCTGTTGAGCATCGACACAACCACCGGCATGTCGGCCCCGCCGATGCCCATGATCAGATGCCAGCCAATGAAACCGGCGATGACGATCATCACCAGCATGGTCCAGATACCGGCCCCGTTGAAGAACATGACACCAAGAACCAGCGAGGCAATCAGCGCCCCGAGGTTAAGCATATGACCACCGGGCAGCTTTTCCGCCGACCCGCTGACCTTGCCGGCCAGTTTGCCAAAGGCAACGACCGACCCGGTAAAGGTTATGGCACCGATGAAGATACCCAGGAACACCTCGACCTTGAGGATCGAGATTTCAACGCTGTCCTTATGCGCCAGAACTTTGGCAAAGCCGGTCAGCCCCTCGCGACCGGCTGCGTCCATCGCCAGAACCGATTGCAGTTCCAGTTCTGCGTTCAGGCCGATGAATACGGCGGCCAGGCCGACAAAGCTGTGCAAGGCGGCCACCAGTTGTGGCATTTCCGTCATCTGCACACGACCGGCCACGTGGAACCCGGCATAGGACCCCACGGCGATGGCAAGCAGCAGCAGCAGGTAATTGCCGCTATCGGGGCCGAAAACGGTGGCCACGACGGCAATGGCCATACCAGCAATGCCATACCAGACCGCGCGCTTGGCGCTTTCAATGTTGTTCAGACCACCCAGGGACAGGATGAACAGAACCGATGCCGCGATATAGGCGGCTGAGACGATACCGATACTCATGTTATCATCCTCTCCTTAAGATTTCTGGAACATTGCCAACATCCGGCGGGTGACCATAAAGCCCCCGACGACGTTGATCGATGCAATCAGCACGCTGATGGTGGCCAGCATCACGACAATCCAGTTACCAGAACCGATTTGCAGCAAGGCCCCCAGAATGACGATGCCGGAAATGGCGTTGGTCACGGCCATAAGCGGCGTGTGCAGCGCATGGGCCACATTCCAGATCACCTGGAAACCAATGAAACAAGACAGCGCAAACACGATGAAATGCTGCATGAAGCTGGCCGGCGCATAGGCCCCGATGACCAGCATCACAAGTGCGCCAATACCAAGGATCATCACCTGCTGTTTGCTTTGCGCCTTAAAGGCGGCGTCTTCTTCGGCGCGGATCTCTTCGGGTGTCTTTACCTTGGTCGGTTCTTTTGTGACCGCGGCAATCGCCTGAATTTTTGGTGGTGGCGGTGGAAAGGTGATCGCCTTTTCATGGGCAATCGTTGCGCCACGGATTACGTCATCTTCCATGTCGTGGTTGACCACACCGTCTTTTTCTGGGGTCAGGTCGGCCATCATGTGACGGATGTTGTTGGCATAAAGCGTCGAAGCCTGCGCCGCCATCCGGCTGGGAAAATCGGTATAGCCGATGATGGTCACGCCATTATCGGTGACGATTTTCTCGTCCATCACGGTCAGCTTGCAGTTGCCGCCCTTTTCCGCCGCAAGATCGACAATCACCGATCCCGGCTTCATTGCGGCGACCATGTCTTCGGTCCACAGCTCGGGTGCTTCGCGGTTGGGGATCAGCGCGGTGGTGATCACGATATCCACCTCGGGGGCCAGTTCGCGGAACTTGGCCAACTGTGCCTCGCGGAACTCGGGCGAGGATACGGGCGCGTAACCGCCTGTGGCGGCCCCGTCTGCCTGCTCCTCTTCAAAATCGAGGAACACGAATTCGGCCCCCATCGATTCAACCTGTTCGGCCACTTCGGGGCGCACGTCAAAGGCATAGGTGATCGCCCCCAGCGAGGTCGCCGTGCCAATCGCCGCAAGGCCGGCAACGCCAGCGCCGACAATCAGTACCTTGGCTGGCGGCACTTTGCCCGCTGCCGTGACCTGCCCGGTAAAGAAGCGGCCAAAGTTGTTGCTTGCCTCGATCACCGCGCGATAGCCGGCGATATTGGCCATCGAACTAAGCGCGTCCATCTTTTGCGCCCGGCTGATGCGCGGCACCATGTCCATGGCAATCACGGTCGCGCCCTTTTTGGCCACCTTGTCCATCAGTTCTTCGTTGGCACCGGGATAGAAGAATGAAATCAACGTCTGGGCATTGCGCAGGCGCTTGACCTCGGTGTCATTGGGCGGGCGCACCTTGGTGACCACATCGGCGGCCTTGAACAGCGCGGCACCAGTTTTGACCACCTTGACCCCGGCGGCCTTATAGGTCGCGTCGGAAAACCCGGCGGCCGCACCGGCCCCGGTTTCAATCACACATTCATGCCCAAGTTTCTGAAGGGCCAGCGCGCTTTCGGGCGTCATTGCAACCCGCGCCTCGCCTTCAAACACCTCTTTTGGCGTGCCTATTTTCAAATTCCGTTCCTCCTGTTTGCGCTTGCATCACACGCAATAGTGATCACTTTAAAGTCATCTTCGATATTTTGCATACTTGGTTTGCGCATTATTTGGCTTATACAAATCCGCATGAAAATCAATTCGGAGTAGCGTAAATGCGACCAGAAGTCACCATTTTTGGCAGGGCCCCGTTCCGCACCCTGTCCCGCCGTTCGTTTCTTGCATTTGGCGCGGCCACAATTGTGGTGCCGATCATCGCCGGAACCGGGCCGGTTGCCGCCGCCGGCGACCAGAATGCGCCCAAAGTCAGCTATATGACACCGGATGCGGCGCACCGGGCGGCGCTGGCTGGTGAAATCATCCTGATCGATATTCGCAGGCCCGACGAATGGCTGGAAACAAAGGTCGGTGAAGGGGCCGTCGGGCTGGACATGCGCGAAGATGACTTTGTGCCGGCGCTGGTGACGCTGCGGCGTGCCAACCCCGATATGCCGATTGCCCTGATCTGCCGCACCGGAAACCGGTCGGGCTATGTGACCTCGGCGCTGGCGGGGCAGGGGTTTCCCGGCCTTGTGGACGTGAACGAAGGCATGGCGGGCGGGGCGAACGGCCCCGGTTGGCTGAAACGCGGCCTGCCGACCTATGACGGCACACCGGCCAACGTCACGGCGCGCAGAAAGGCCCTGTTGCCCTGATCTGTTTATGCCCATCGCCTGACTTTTCTTTCGTATTTGGCGAACTCTGCCTTGAACTCGCGGCGCATCCTTGCCTCTTCGCCAAGGATGAACCGCCGTTCGATCACCCAGACAAAGACCGGCACCAGCGGCAGCGCCAGAACCGCGTCAAAACGCAGGATCAGCCCGGCCAGAACCAGCGCATCACCCAGATAGATCGGATTTCTGGTGCGGCTGAATATTCCCGACTGGATCAGCGCACTTGGCATCTTGTGTGGAATGACGGTGGTGCGGTGGCGTCGGAATTCAACAAACGCCAGCCCCATCAGCACCACGCCCCCGCCCACCAGAACACCGCCCAGCAAGTCGGCCCAACTGTCGCCAAACCCAAGGCCCATGGAAAAATAGCTGGCCTGCACCCAGGCCAGTGCAACGAAGCCAGCCAGCCAGACGGGCGGCAGATCAAGCCACTTCACGGGTGGGCCTCGCAAAACCTTTTGAAAAAGTCTTGGCAAATTTCTGTATAAGAAATCTTCCTCACTCCCATTCCATTTCCTCGAATACACGCCCGGCATTTCTGGTGGCCAGTTCGTTGAACGTATCCAGATGCGACCAGTTTGACTGATCCACATAATAAGCACCAGCCAGATCGCCCCCCTTTTCGATATGGGCCCCGATCTTGGCACGAAGGTCCAGCAGGTAATCTTGCGTATAGCGGCGCACCTGCGCCAAGTTGGTCGGGTGGCCATGTCCGGGGATCACATAGGTCGGTGCCAGCGGTTCCAGCCCCTGTTCCCAGGTTTCCAGCCAACAGCGCGAACAGGTATTTGCAAAAATCGGTGGCAGGCGTTCATGGAACGCAATGTCGCCGCTGATTATGATTTTCCACGCCGGAATCCACACCTGAATGTCACCCGGACTGTGGGCCGGGCCAAGGCGCAGCACCTTGATGTCGACCCCCCCCAGCAAGATGTCATAGCTGTCCTCAAAGGTCAGGTTGGCGTGTTCAATGCGGCTGCCCTCTGCCTTCTCGCGGTTATACCGCTGCATGCCCTGAAGGGTGAAATCACCGTTTTCACGGGTTTCAGCCACCGCGTCCACATGGGCCAGAATATCCACCCCCTGATCGCGCCAATAGCCATTGCCAAGCATCGCGTGGCCCTGTCCGTTTTCATTGATGACCAGAACCACCGGTTGGTCGGTGATCTTGCGGATCTCGTCATGCAGTGCCGCCGCCAGACGGCTTGAGGCCCCGGCGTTGATCGCGATCACGCCTTCGGGCGTCACAATGAAGGACAGGTTGTTGTTGTGCCCGGAATTTTCATAAACCGGCGGGCCCGTGGCCCCGATTGCGGAAAACACATGCGGGATCACTTCGATCGGTTTTGAATAAAGCTCGGATTGTGGGTACTGGTTGGGACTGTCCTGACTGGCCACCACCACACTGGTCATCATCATACTGGCCAGAACACTGAACAAGACCGCATACAGGTGCTTCATGATCCCCCCCTTTTCGGCTTTTGGCCCGCTCTTTCGTCCGGGCCATCTTCACATTCACAGAAGCGAATGAGTATGTAAAGTACATGTTAGCCCGCGATCCGGCAGCGCGAAAGGGTCAGGCATGACACTGGCTGGAAAACACGCGTTGATCGGCGGCGGGCACCATCGCCCACTGGACAGGGCGCACGGATCGCGATACGTCTGGCACCAATACTTTAAGCCTAAAGTAAAGGTATCGCCACACCATGACCGATTTCGCAGCAACCAAGGCCATGTTCCACCTGCCAAAGGGGATGATTTATCTTGATGGCAATTCTCTGGGCGCGCTGCCACGGGCGGCGGCGGCTGCGGTGGCCTCAACGATTGGTGATGAATGGGGCGAGATGCTGATCACCGGCTGGAACAAGGCCGGGTGGATGGCCCTGCCTATGCACCTTGGTGACCGGATCGCCGGGCTGATCGGGGCGGAACCGGGCCATGTGGTGGTGGGTGACACCCTGTCGATCAAGGTCTATCAGGCGCTGGCCGCCGGGCTGGACATGCGCCCGGACCGCCGTGTCATCCTAAGTGACAGCGGCAATTTCCCCACTGACCTTTATATGGCCGAAGGGCTGATCCGCGCGCTGGACAAAGGCCACGAACTGCGCGTGGTTGCCCCCGAAGATGTGGCCGACCACATCACCGACGACGTGGCCGTGCTGATGCTGACCGAGGTGGATTACCGCACCGGGCGCAGGCACGACATGGTGGACCTGACCCAACGCGCCCATGCGGCGGGCGTGGTCACGGTTTGGGATCTGGCGCATTCGGCGGGGGCCTTGCCGGTTGATCTGGCCGGGGCGCGCGCCGATTTCGCGGTTGGCTGCACCTATAAATACCTTAATGGCGGTCCCGGGGCACCTGCGTTCATCTATGTGGCCCCGCGTCATGCCGGGCAAATATCCACCGTTTTGTCGGGCTGGCAGGGGCACACCGCACCGTTTGCCTTTGATCTGGACTATCGCCCCAACGCCGGGGCCGAACGGTTGCGGGTGGGCACGCCGCCGATCCTGCAAATGGCGGCGCTGAATGCTGCGCTGGACATATGGGATATGGCCGATATGGCCGATGTGCGCGCTAAATCGATGGCCCTGACGGATATGTTCATCAAAGGGGTCGAGGCAACCTGCCCGATGCTGACCCTGAACAGCCCGCGTGATGCGCAGGCGCGGGGCAGTCAGGTATCGTTTGCCTTTAAAGACGGCTATGGCGCGATGCAGGCACTGATTGCGCGGGGCGTGGTCGGTGATTTCCGCGCGCCCGACATCATGCGCTTCGGCATAACCCCGCTTTATATAGACGAGGGCGATGTGCAGGGCGCGATCGACATTATCAGCGATGTCATGAACAACCGGCTTTGGGATCGTCCCGAATATAAAATCCGCGCGGCGGTGACCTGAATGGCCCCCCACCGCATAACCACGGCGGGCCTGCCGTTATGCGGCCCTGCGGGCTGGGTTGCCCTGTGGCGAAAACTCTCGATGAGCGCGGCCCTAAACGGGCGCGGCACACAACGCTGAGCGCCCCGAACCTGAACCCGAACCAATACCCCTTAAACAACCAACAGACAGACCGGGGCACAAATGCGCCGGATGTCTGATGAAATTGGGAGAACCCCCATGACCACACCCTATAACCCCGAAGACGACGGTGCCCAGATGAGCTTTGACGGGCGCATGTCCTATGGCGATTATCTGCAACTTGAAAAGGTACTGGATGCCCAGGCCCCCTGTAGTGACGCGCATGATGAAATGCTGTTTATCATCCAGCACCAGACGTCCGAATTGTGGATGCGTCTGGCGATACATGAACTGACCGCCGCGCGGACCTGCCTGAAACAGGGTCAGACCCGCCATGCGTTCAAGATGCTGGCCCGTGTGGCGCGCATATTCGAACAGCTTAACAATGCGTGGGACGTGCTGCGCACCATGACCCCGTCAGAATACACACGGTTTCGCGATGAACTTGGCCAAAGCTCGGGGTTTCAGTCGCATCAGTACCGGCTGATTGAATTTCTGCTGGGCAACCGGAATGGCGCGATGCTGCGCCCGCATGAACACCGGGGCGATATATCCGCGTTGCTGAATGACGAACTGGCGCAGCCATCGCTTTATGACGTGGCGCTGGGGTTGCTGCACCAGTCGGTGCCCCTGCCCGAGGGGACACTGAATCGCGACACGACACAGCAATATGTGGCAAGTGACGCGGTGACGGCGGCCTGGACCACGGTTTACCGCGACCCCGACACCCACTGGGAACTGTATGAACTGGCCGAAAAGCTGGTCGATTTTGAGGATTATTTTCGCCGCTGGCGGTTCAACCACGTCACCACGGTCGAACGCATCATCGGTTTCAAACGTGGCACGGGCGGCACCGGCGGGGTCAGCTATTTGCGCCGTATGCTTGAGGTAGAGCTGTTCCCGGAACTGTGGCACCTGCGCACCAACCTGTAAGGGGGACCGGGCGCGTGGTGACCACACGCGCCCTTAGCGATCTGCCAACCCGGCCTGCAATTCCTTGCGCAACGCGCTGGCTTTATCGAAATAGAACGGCGTGTCCTGCGGGTTAAACACCTGCAACGCCGCGTCGACATACGCCAACGCTGCCCGCAAATGCGTCTGCCTCGCCCGTCCATCGACCTTTTGCGCAAACGCCTGTTCGACCAACGCCAGGTTCTCCTTGGT
>DAOUPC010000123.1 GCA_030626365.1 Paracoccaceae bacterium | reverse complement strand
CGCAGGACGTGCAGGGTGACGGTCTTGGAGCCGTTTGTCCGCTCGCCCCTCAGGTGCGCCCTTACCTTGTAAAGCCCCAGCGCGGCGTTCTCAAACACGATATTTTCCACCGGGTCGGAAACGGCCGAAACCTCGGCCACATTGGCGTCCAGATCATAGCGCCCGCCACAACCGGCGCGGTTGGAATAAGAAATCGTCTCGCCCGTCGGGCAGGTCACGTAAAGATCGATATCATCAACACTGGCCCATTCCAGCACAAAGTTCAGCGCGCCAACCTCGGCCCCCCGTTCGGCGATACGTTGTTCCACCTCTTTGCGGTCGGCGTCGGTCCTGTCCGGGTCCGGGGCCACATTCGGAATAACCGGTTTGGGTGGGGATGGCAGGATTGGCGGGGCCGGCAGAATAGGCACATCTGGCTGGCAGCCCCGGTCGCTTAGCGCCAGTTCATGTTGCAGCCGGGCATTTTCATCCGTCAGCACCCGCGCCTCTTCAAACGCATCGACCCGCGCGGTCTGTTGCGCAGGGCAATAACGCAACCCGAACCGGTTCACCCCACAGGGCGCGACCAGCAGGTACAGGATTGCCCCCAAAATCGCCGCCAGCAGCAGCCAGCCCAACAGGATCAGCCACCACCATGCGCGTGACGGGCCGAATTTTAACGCATCCGGGGCCACCGGGGGTGGCACAGGCACTGTTGCGCGGGGGATCATGCCGGTCAGAACACCCCTGACGGCGGCCTGTTCATTGCGCACCCATGCCCAGTGTACCAAAACCGGGCGCAAGGCCCCGTCCGCGTCCCTGACGCCATAAATCATCGCCTCTTCCGGGACTTCGGTGGCATTAAACAGCGCCTCTGACAGGCGGTGATCCTCTGGGGTGTTCCCTGCTGCCAGCCGCCCGGCCTCTTGCCGGATATCACCGATCATCGCCCCCAACTGTGCGCGCAACGCGCCCTGTTCATCGCGCGCAAGGTCCGCAAGCGGCACAGCCGCGCCACCCGTGGTCGCATACCAGTCGATCCGGTCACCATGCTCGGTCGCCACCGGTTCGGCGAACAGCGCCGCATGTTTTGCCCCAAGGCGCGCACCCAGGGTGCCGCTAACCAGTTCGAACGACCGCTGCGCAGCAGAACCCAGCGGCTGTAATCCTTCGGTGGATGTGGAGGTCAGAAAGGTCGGGTTCATCGGATCGGTCAGTCCTTTGCCGGTTGCGCGGGGGCCGGCGGCACAGGTTTGACATCTGATTCGCCCTGCGGGGCAGCGGCCACCTGTGGGCGCACAACAATCGGCGCGCAGGGCTGCGTGACAACCACCGGCGCGGCATCGGTGCCCGCAAGAAAGGCCAGCAATTCATCCGCGCCCAGCGCAAAACCCCGGTTCTGCATCGGCCCTTGGCGCGTAAACGTGTTTACCCCCACGACCCGCCCGCACATATCCACCAGCGGCCCGCCGGAATTGCCCCCCGACAGCGGCGCGGAATGCATCAGCACATGGGTATCCGGCCCGATCTGCTGTTCGGTGTTGATGGTCCCGTCGGTTACGGTCAGGTCCGGTACAGCCCCCGGATCACCCGATTTCAGCGCCTCGAAACTGGTGTCCAGCGCCAGCACATCACCGGGATACCCGGCAGCAATCACATTGGTCAGCTTCAGCGATCCGGTCGCATCATGCACCGTGAAAGCCGGCAAATCGGCCCCCCCGACCCGCAGCAGCGCAAAATCACCGCCCGTTTCGGCAAGCGGGCCCTGAAACTTGACCACCGTGGCGGCGCGGGGTGTTCCCAGTGCGGCCCCCGTCACCAGTATCTGCCCCGGTTCTTTCCCCAGTGCCTCTTGGATCACATGATGGTTGGTCACAATCAGCCCCGGCCCGACCACAAAACCGGACCCGGTGGTCACGCCGCCGGGTCTGGCCACCAGGATCAGCACCGTGCGGGCCTCGATCAGTTGCAACAGCGTGGTTTCGCCCGGATTGCCATCCTGCGCGGGGACCAACACCCTTTGCGGGGTGCTGGGCAACAACGCGTCCGCCGCCGCCGCGGCCTGTTTCGCCGGCTCCACCCCAAGGGCGGGGGGCAACAGCCCCTCGGGCGTGCGCCCGTCCGGCAACAACAAAACCCCGTCAGCGCGGCAAACCGCCCCGTCCAGCGCGGTCTCAAGCGTGGCCTGTCGCGTGCGCAGGCTTTGGTTCAGCGCCTGCGCGGCCTTCAGCGTGCTGGCATCCGTCACAACCGGTGGCGGGTTGGCGGCGTGAAACAGGCGCGTGCCGGGCATCAAAAGCCAGGCCAGCACCCCCCCGGCAATCACCAACAGCACCAACAGCGGCACCCAGGTGATTGGCGACAACCCACGCCGCGCCGCCACGATGGGGGCCGGGGCAACCGCCGGTTCGCCGGGGGCCACAGGTGCGCCAGCGGGTGGCGAAAGCGGGGTATTTGGGGTCACAACAGGGGCCACCGCCCCAACCTGTCCGCCAGTCAGACCACCCGTCAGAGGCAGGTATTTACCCAGCGTCGCGGCATAATGCGCAGGCCGTGCAGCGGCGTTGCCCCCCATGCCGCCGGGCAACAACCCCCAGTTGACAATCACCGGGCGCCCCGCCTGCACCATCACATCATCGCGCCCGTAAACCGTCAGCGCGCCCAGCGCCAGATCGGCACTGGCCGGATCACTGACCGGATTATCAACCAGCGCGCGCAGCGGGCGCAGATGCTCGGCCAGCCAGGTTTCGACCCGGTCGCGTTCAACCGCCGGCAGGCTGGCCAACGGTCGCGCCTCGGCCTCGGAATCCGAATACCAGGATACGGTCGGCGGGGCCGCATCATTGCCCCGGCTGATCAGCGGTTCGCCAAACAGGGCGGCCACTTCGGGTCCGGCCCTTTCTTGCAGCAGGGCGCGCAATTCTTCGTGGCGCTCCAGAACCGGTCGCCCCCCGGCCTCGACAAAATCCTCGGACGTGACGCGAATCTTGGACAGAAAATGTTCGGCCATCTGCTTGTCTCTCGGCTATCTTCGGGCGCGGCGCAGGGTGGCTGCGCTGCGGCCCTTGGTTTCGGGTTGATAGGTATCACACTGGGCCTTGCCTGCCCCATCCAGCGTACAGGTAATATCGCGCCGGAAAATCGACGAATCATTGTCGCATTGCAGGTTCCCCGGTTCACGCATGGTCAGTTTGCCATTGCCCGGCATCTTGCCCTTCAGGCGCCCCTTGCAGCGCACGCCATTGGTTGATCGCATGACCTCGGTGCCGTTGCCATTGCTGTCAAAGCAGATGCGCCAGTATTTGAACCGTGTGATCTGGCCGGTGTTTATCTCGCGGACCGCATAGTTGGACGACAATTGCCAGCAGCCCTCCATCACCGAAATATCACGGTCATTAAAGGCATCCGGGGCCAGGCCGCTGGGGGTCTTTGGTTTTGGGGGTGGCGGCGGAGGTGGGGGAGGTGGGAGCGGCGGCGGATCCCCCTTGCAGATCAGCCTGCCCAGCCTGCTTTCCAGATACCCCACCCGGGTGCTTAGCGCCTGATTGGCACGGTTCACCACGGCAAGGTCGGCGCGGGTCTGCCGGTCCTGATCGGTTTCACAAACCGACAGGATCCTTTGGGTAAACGGAATACGAACGGCGCAGGACTGCAACAACAGCCAGGCACACAGGCCGATCAGCCCAACAAGCAGCGTGGCAAGTAAAATGACTGCAATCCGCATGGCACCTGTTACGCACCACCCCGGTCCTGGCCCTGCATACTGCGTGGCGGACAGGGAATGGTCCCTTATTCAAACAGGTTAACTCTATGCTGTGCCGACCGGGGGCCGCAAGACCCCTGATGCGCACATATACGCAACGCGGTGCCAGAACCGTGCCAACCGGGGCGCATACCGGCCCAAGTCACCACAAAGACGGCCCGCCAGGACCTGAGAAGCCTCTGGAGTCCCCCCCTCCGGTATTTTTCAGGCATTTTCCAACCCACGTCGGTTACTCAGGCTGCGCCTGATGCACCGCGCGCCCCATTCATGACCCGGTCGCCCGATCCACCCTGCAAACCCCAATCGCCGGCCCATCACCCCCGCGTCCCCCATCCCGCATATCCGGGTGAAAGAACCGGTGGCAGGCCCGGCCCGCATGTTTCGCCGCATACAGCGCCAGGTCCGCCTCGTGCAGCAATTGGTCTGCCTGCGGGTCCCCGGATGCGCGCCAGAACACCGACCCGGCGCTGGCCGATATGCGGCAGGTATGGTCACCAAAGGCAATCGGCACCTCAAGCCGTTTGATCAGCCTGTCGGCAATCCGCCCAAGCATGTCCTGGTCCAGCAGCCGATCAAAAATCAGTACAAATTCATCCCCCCCCACACGGGCGACAATGTCTTCGTCCCGGGTTTCCTCGACCATGATCCTTGCGGCCTGTTGCAACACATGGTCCCCCGCCGCATGGCCCAGCGTATCATTCACCGATTTGAAGTAATCCAGGTCAAGGTTCATCAGCGCAAAGGCCTTACCGGCGGAAATCATGCGCCCCAGAACGTGATCCATGGCGCGCCGGTTCTTTAGCCCCGTCAGGGTATCGGTAAAGGCCTGTTCCTCGGCCGCGATCATCGCCCTCTGCAGGCGCAGGTTCAGGGTGCGTGATGCCTCCATTGCCGCCGATTTTGCCTCGACCAGATACAACAGTTCGATGGTCAGGTCCGTGGCCGAGAAATCCGCGCTGTTCAGCGCATAGTCGCGCACCGCATCCAGCACCGAGATACCAAACGACAGGTTGACGATGGCCCCCCCGTTTTCCGGCAACGCCACAATCGCCCCTTTCAGCACGGTGTGTGGCTGGTCACAAAACCGCAGGTGCAACTTGGCCCCGGATACCGCCAGCAGGCCATCAAAGGTGGTGACCATCCTTGGCCGCGTCAATTCAAACAGTTCAAGAAACCGCAGCCCCTGCATCGCCCGGCCAGGGCGCAGTTTCTGCAAGGTCGGCCCGACCCGCGATATATGGCCGGTCGCATCCACCAGCACGAACATCGGGCAAAGGGGGATCAGAATATCGGCCAGTTCATCCTTGCTGATCATCCTGCACGTGCCCCCAGTTCAAAACTTCGCCCTTCGGCAAAGGATGTCTCGATCAGGGTTATCGTGATCACCTCGAATTCCTGACACATGCCCTGATACTCCAGCAGAACCAGCGCGCCGTAATCATCGGCCATCGTGCGCAACACCCCCATCATCACCCACCCGAACCCCGGCAGGCCCGGACCGCATGACAGGCTGAACTGACCGGGCGATTGTTCGCGCAGTTCAAGTTTCGGCAAGATAAGGTCGTCAACCGCCAGGCGTGCCCGGTCCGGCAGATCATCCAGCGAATGCAGGAATTCGACATATGTCACCCCGCCAAAGCGCAGCAACCGGCGCAGTGCCTCTACATGCGGGTTGGACACCAGATAGGTGCCCAGATCCTCAAGCACCCCGGCCCTTGAATGCCCCAGATCGGCGCACAGTGCCTCAAGCACACGCCGGGTCTGGTCCTCTTCGTACATCAACATCGCCTCGAACTCGGCAAAGCCAAGCCCGGCCGCCTCGGTCACCTGCCGCCAGCGGTCTGTGCCGTATGTCTGACAGACAAACGTCTGGATGGCTCTGTTGATCAGACCATGCATGCCCTGTGCCGTCCCCGTGCCTTTTCACTATCGGGCACACCATCGCTGTCCTTGCGTTAACAAAACGCCAACAGATACGGGCCGGGCCGGTTTATTTGCCGGTTTATTTATCGGGCATTTTCCCTTTCAGGCGGGGGGTCAGTTCGCCGGGACCAGAATCGCATCACCGATATGCAGGGCGTTGATGCCGCTGGGCCGGATGCCAAAGGCACCATCAAGGGCCTGGGCCACCGCATCAGCGGGCAGGACTGCCCAGCGATCGGCGGCGGGGTCGAACACTTCGTTCACCTCAATGTCGCCACCCTCACGCAACCACAGGTGATTGGCCCGCCCCCGTCCCCGGTCATCCAGATAAAGCACCATGGCCTGCGTTCTGCCATCAGCATCCAGGGAAAATACCCCCCGGATCAACACGCAACCGGGCCGCCCGTCGGGCAGCGTCCGGTTGCAAGCCTCCAGCCACCGGGTCACCTGAAAAGGCTGCAATGTGGCAAACACATCGTCCGGCAGGGGCACGCCTTTGGGGCGCACGGGCATCAGGCGGGCCAGGGTTTGGGCACTGCCCGGGGCCTGGCGTATCTCAATCGCCTGATTGAACTGGTATTGGCTGGGCTGGGTGCGGGCCGCCGCGATCCGGGTCAGGATTTCGGCCTGATCAGCCCGCCCTGTCAGCCCCTCAAGCTGCACCAGCGCATCGTGCCCGGCCCGGCCCCAATCATGTTGCAGCGACCAGAACGGCAGTTCATCCAGGCTGGCCCTGCCCGCCTGAAACCGGGCCATCTGACTGTTGGCGGAAATGCGGTACGCGTTCAGCACCGGGTCAGCCACAGGGCCGACAGGCCAATCACCGCCAGCGCCACCAGCACATTCACATTGCGCACCCGTGCCGCCCAGGCCTGCCCGCGCAGAACCGCGCCCGCATAGCCAACCCCATAGGCCAGCACAAAACCCGCGGTCGTGGCCGCCAGAACCCGGTCCGGGGTCCAGCCATATTGCCTGACCCTAAGAACCACCGCCCAGACCGCCAACAGCGCAAGAAACGGCAGCAACAGCGCCAGAACCCGCGTGGCAACCCGGATACCACGGGTCGAAACCGCCCTTGTGTCATCGCGGTCCAGCGCCGTGCTGATCAGGGTGATGGCAACAATCGCCGTCCCCATAAGCGTCGCCGCCGCCGACAATTCACCAAACAGACCGGACAGGCCGCGAAACGGAACCGCCGCCAGAAATACCACCAGAACCGCCAGAACCACAGGCACCAGCAGGCGCAGCAGGCGCAGGATCAGAAAGGGTGAAATCATGCGGCGCAATTCATACACCACAGCCAGCCCCAGACCCAGCACCGCGCCGCTTAGCACAAAGGGGGCCCAGTCGGCCGCCAGCAGCCGGTCAATCAGATCAATGCCAACCAGTTCCAACAGCGCATTGGACGAAAACACCACCAGCCAGAACACCCCGACAAAGACATACCCCACGAAATAGCGGACCGTCATCGTCCAAGCCGCATCAAACAGCGCACCATAGTTGCGCCATTGTTCGGGGGTCTCAAGCCGGACCAGCAGGAACGGGGTGGAAAAGAACACCAGCACGACAATCACGCTCAGCATCTCTGGCTGGTCCAGCAGATCGGTCGCCACCACATGGCGCAGACCGGCCAGACAGACCAACCCGGTGACCGGCACGCCAATCAGCAACGCACCGCGCAGCGCGCGCGGCACAGATACCGGCCCGGCCAGCGCCAGTGCCACACTGAAAAAGGTCGCAACAAACGTGAACAGCGCCAGATACAAAGGCGGCGGCAGGCCCGGATCATCCCAGTTATCGCCCAAACCCCAAAGCGCCAGCGCGGCAACGGCCCCAAGGCTGGCCAATACCAGCCGATGCCGTGCCACCTGCATTTCCTGACTTAACGCCATGTTTTTCTGCCCTTTTCCAGCCATTTCCGGGGCAGCTTACACCGTGGCGCAAACAAAGGGCCATAGCGGACGTGAAACAATGGGGCCAAAATGCCCCCCTGCCCCCGCATTACCCCCCGGAGTTGCCACCCCGGGTGAACCCGATGGATTTTTTCCATGCGCGCCATTGGTCGAGAAAATCAACGAACTCAAGAACATCCCCGCGATCCGGCGCGCGGGTTATATCAGGTGCAAAGGTAACCGACCCATCATAAAAAAGGCTGTCCACCTGTGCCTGCGATATGGGGACATCT
>DAOUPC010000016.1 GCA_030626365.1 Paracoccaceae bacterium | reverse complement strand
GTGGGGGCCTGCATTACAACTGCCAAACCCGCCATGGTGTGAAAAACATATTACAGATCAATTGGATGCACCGTCACAAAGCCCCCGCCGTGGGGCGGGCGGGGGCTGGCATTTTTTCAAAATGCCTGGGCGTGGGGGGAGAGGTTTCTTAGGTTTGTGATGTGGGGCGAAGTTGTTTGCTTGGTTGGGCGTATCCAATCACACGAGCACCGCTATTCGTTTAAGGGCTCAGGCTGCGCGCATGACGCTGAAAACCGGCATCGGGCCTTTGCCTTTTACCTCGCGCACGCCTTCTGGGCTGACTACGAAACTTTCTGGCAACAGGTTGGCCGTTGCCTCGGTCGTCAATATTTGACCGGGCACACCATGGCTTTCCATGCGCGAAGCCACGTTCACTGCGTCACCCCAAAGGTCATAGGCAAATTTGCGTTTCCCGATGACCCCCGCCACGACAGGTCCAGAATTAATGCCAATACGCAAACGCACCTCAAACTGTGTCCGATCGCTTAGCGCGGTAGCCGCTTTCTGCATATCCAGTGCCAAGTTCACGGCCGCTTCGGCATGATTGCGCTGAGCATCTGGTGCACCAAGAACAACCATATAGGCGTCCCCAATCGTTTTGATTTTTTCTGCACCATGTTTTTCGGCAAGCATATCAAATTCGGAAAAGACAAGATTCAACGTTTCGACGAGTTCGGCTGGCGACAACTGTGCAGAAGCGGCTGTAAAGTCGACAATATCAGCGAAGATTATGGACACCTCATTATGGGTGTCGGCGATAACGCGTTCTCCGTCCTTCAGGCGCAAAGCGATCGAACCGGGCAGAATGTTGCGCAACAGGCCTTCGGCGCGGTCAAATTCCTCTGTTAAGCGGGATTCTGCGACTTGAGCAATGTACTGGTTTACCCCCACGACAAGAGTAAGCGCACCCAGAATACCAACGAAATTGGAAGCAAAGAGATAGATATTGGAGCCTGTAGACAGCGGAGCAATAGGCACGATAATGAAAAACGCCAGCATACCGAGTGTGAATGCGCCCACAACGGCCAGGGTGGCCAAAGCCGCGCGCATTGGCCATGAGAACGTTGGGGAAAGCAGGCAAGTCATCGCCGAGATCAATGGGGCGATCCAAAACAACGTCTGGAACCCAGCATATAGGGTGCCAAGCAACGCATGAAGCGGAATTTCGATAACCCAGAGTGAAACGAACACCAACGTTGAGCTGCGATTCTTGCGCCAGTAAAAACCCCCAACTGTAAACAGGGCGGTGACCACAAGATTGTAGTAGAACATGACAGACACGCCGTTGAGCAAGAATATCAATGCCCAAGAAAGGTGTGATATCACGGCAACCGGATAACCAATTTTGAAAAGCAAATATTCGCGCGCTGCCTCGCCGGTAAGCCCATCAGGTACCGCGAGAAGCATGTGGAAAGCGAAGGGTTAAGTGCTTTGTTTCATATGGCAGTCGCTCATTCTTTCGGAAAGCATGGTTGAAGTTCCGCAATTTGTCATCGTTTTATATGCTTTTCGGCTTTGAACCGCTCGCCTACCAGTCTCACCGGATAAACAGAATTCGGTCCGTCGCTCACCGCCCAACCACACCGCCGGGCCGCGTATTCGATATGTTGTCTGGGCATGTCAGATGCCCCCCCCACCCGTCCAATTCGTCGCACCGCCACCCGCTCTGACAATTGTGAATTGTGAAGGCCGCAAGGAAGGACTAAACCCCTCTCATGTCATTTACTGAAAAAGCCAACGCCTTTTGGGCCTATGCCAATCCCAGGAAATTTCTGGCCACAACCGAACGGGTGTTGCCGTTTGTCTGGGTGCTGGCCGGGGCCTGTCTTGCCACCGGGTTGATCTGGGGGTTTTTCTTTACCCCGGATGATTACCGGCAGGGGGCGACGGTCAAGATCATCTATCTGCATGTGCCCTCTGCGCTGATGGCGATCAATGCCTGGATGATGATGCTGGCGACCTCGCTGGTGTGGCTGGTGCGCCGCCACCACGTCAGCGCGCTGGCCGCGCGTGCCGCAGCGCCGATTGGCGCGGTGATGACGCTGATTGCGCTGATCACCGGGGCGATCTGGGGCCAGCCGATGTGGGGCACCTGGTGGGAATGGGACCCGCGCCTGACCTCGTTCCTGATTCTGTTTTTGTTCTATCTGGGCTATATCGCCCTGTGGGAGGCCATCGAGGACCCCGATACCGCCGCTGACCTGACATCGGTTCTGTGTCTGGTGGGGTCAGTGTTTGCGCTGCTGTCACGCTATGCGGTGAATTTCTGGAATCAGGGGCTGCATCAGGGCGCGTCCCTAAGCCTGGACAAGGAAGAGCACGTGGCAGATGTGTTTTACCTGCCGTTGCTGGTGTGCATCGCGGGGTTCGTGTTGCTGTTCATTGCGCTGGTGCTGTATCGCACCGGAACCGAAATTCGGGTACGCCGTATCCGGGCACTGATGGCGCGCGAAAGGGTGGCAACATGATGCCTGATCTTGGAAAATACGGCGATACGGTACTGTCGGCTTATGGCGCGTCCGTTATGTTGCTGGTGGTGCTGGTGGCCCTGTCGGTCTGGCGTGGCCGCAAGGTGCGGGCCGAAATGGCGCAGATCGAAGAACGGATGAAACGCAATGGCTAAAATCTCGCCCCTGATGATTGCGCCCCCGGCGATCTTTGCCGGTTTCGTTCTGCTGGCGGCTGTGGGCATGTTTCGTGACAACCCCAACACCCTGCCGTCGGCGCGGATCGGCCAGACCGCGCCGCCCGTGGTGCTGACCGAATTGCCCGGAAAGCTGGCGTTTGACGACGCGGCCCTGCGCGATGGTCAGATCAAGCTGGTCAATTTCTGGGCCAGCTGGTGCGCGCCGTGCCGGATCGAACACCCCAACCTGCTGAAACTGGGCGGGCAAGGCATCCCGATCTATGGCGTGAATTACAAGGATGATCCGGCCAAGGCGCTGGCCTTTCTGGGCGATCTGGGTGACCCCTATCGCGCATCCGGGGCCGACCCCACGGGGCGCGCCATGGCGATGGACTGGGGCGTTTATGGCGTCCCGGAAACCTATCTTATCGACGGGGATGGCACGATATTGCTGCGCGTTGCCGGGCCAATGACCGAACGGGTGTTGAAAAAGACCCTGCGCCCGGCGATCAAAGCGGCCCAGGAATAACCGGGCGCAAATGCCGCCCACGCCGGGTGAAGCCTGAAAAGGCTTGTTATACGCGCCGGTAATTGTTTGTCTCGGGCCAGACCGACCATTCACCCTTTGCCAGAAAGGCGTTTTGCCCATGTCCCTGTCCATGTCCCCTGACGCCGCTGAGACCCTTGCCCTGAAGGCGCTGGCCTGGCTGGTGGCCAATGACGACCTGTTGCCGGTATTTCTGGGGGCCACCGGCGCATCCGAGGGCGACGTGCGCGAACAGGCGGGTGATCCGGCCTTTCTTGGGTCGGTGCTGGACTTTCTGATGATGGATGATGCCTGGGTGATCGCCTTTTGCGATGCCAATACAATACCATACGAACACCCGATGTTTGCCCGCGCGGCCCTGCCCGGCGGACAACAGGTGAACTGGACCTGAGCAAAAGGATACGCCCCATGCCCGTCTTTGCCCCGCCTGTCACTGGCCTGCTGTTCGACAAAGACGGCACACTGTTTGAATTCGCCGCCACCTGGGAGGGCTGGGCAGAATCCTTTTTGTTGCGCGCCACGGGAAATGACCGGGAACGCGCAGGGGTCATTGGGGGGCATATCGGGTTCGATCTGACCAACCGCAGCTTTCACCCCGACAGTCTGGTGATTGCCAACACTCCGGCCGAAATTGCCGAGGCGATGATCCCGCATATGCCGGAACTGGCCTATGATGCGCTGCTTGATATGATGAATGACGAGGCCGAAGGCGTGATCCAGATAGAGGCGGTGCCGCTGGTGGCGTTTCTGGATGGTTTGCGCGGCGATGGGTTCAGGCTGGGCGTGGCGACCAATGACGCGCAAATCCCGGCGCTGGCGCATCTAAAGGCGGCCGGTATTCGCGATCATTTCGATTTTGTGGCCGGGTTTGATTCCGGCTATGGGGCGAAACCGGGGCCAGGGCAGATGCTGGCCTTTGCACGGGCTGTTGATATTGATCCGGGCGCAATCGCCATGGTTGGCGACAGTGCCCATGACCTGATCGCCGGGCGGGCCGCAGGGATGGTCACCATCGGCGTTCTGACCGGGATCGCCGGACAGGCGGATCTGGCCCCGCATGCCGATGTGGTCCTGCCGGATATTGGCCATATCCCGGCCTGGCTGACCGCCTAAACGCCCCCGCCTAGGGACAGTAAACCGGCCACCCCAAGAAAAACGACAAGAGCTGTCGCAATCAGAGCGGCCAAACCGCGCATGGTGATGCCTGCTGTATGCTAGGTGGCTGGTGGCTGGTGGCTGGTGGCTGGTGGCGAACAGGTGGGGCAAATGATGACCGAAGGCAAAGCACTCAGGCGGCGCGGCGGCGGGCGCGCGGGCAACGTGGCCCGGCGGGGCAAAGCGGTGATTGATCAGATGCCCTGGCGCATCCCGGTAAACCTGGACCGTCCGACCGAACCGCTGAACAAGGCAGGGGTGGCGGCGATCCACGAAGGTGCCATGCGCATTCTGGAAGAGATCGGTGTGGTGTTCCTGAACCCCGAGGCGCTGGAAATCTTTCGTCAGGCCGGATGTATCGTCAAGGGTGATCTGGTGCGCATGGGGCGGGATTTCGTCACCGAAATGATTGGCCGCGCCCCGCGCGAATTCACCCTGACCCCACGCAACCCCGCCCACACGATACCGATTGGCGGCAGGCATATCCTGTTTGGCAACGTATCATCCCCCCCCGGTTACTGGGACATGGAGGTTGGCAAAAAGGTATCCGGCACCCGCGAACAATGCGCCAACCTGCTGAAACTGACGCAATATTTCAACTGTATCCACTTTGCCGGTGGCTATCCCGTGGAGCCGGTCGATATCCACGCCAGTGTGCGCCATCTGGACGTGCTTTATGACAAGCTGACGCTGACCGACAAGGTGATGCACGCCTATTCCCTTGGCAAGGAACGGGTCGAGGACGTGATGGAGATGGTGCGCATCGCCAACGGGCTGACCCACGAAGAATTCGCCGCCAAACCGCGCATGTATACCAACATCAACTCTACCTCGCCCCTGAAACACGACTTTCCGATGATCGACGGGTGCCTGCGCATGGCCCGGCGCGGGCAGGCAATTGTCGTGACACCGTTCACTCTGGCTGGGGCAATGGCCCCGGTGACCATGGCCGGTGCCGTCGCCCAGTCGATCGCCGAGGCCCTGTGCGCCATTGCCCTGTTTCAATACGTGGCCCCCGGCACCCCCTGCGTGATCGGCACGTTTACCTCGAACGTGGACATGAAATCGGGCGCGCCCGCGTTCGGAACGCCGGAATACATGCGCGCCACCCAGATGACCGGCCAGATGGCGCGGTTTTATGGATTGCCGCTGCGCTCTAGCGGCGCGTGCGCGGCCAACGTGCCGGACGGGCAGGCAATGTGGGAAACCTCGAACAGCCTGTGGGCGGCGGTGCAGTCGGGCACCAACATGGTCTATCACGCCGCCGGCTGGCTTGAGGGCGGGCTGATCGCAAGCCCGGAAAAGTTTATCATGGATTGCGAACTGTTGCAGCAGATCCAACGATATATGGAGCCGCAAACCTTTGCCACCAGCCCCGATGATATTGCGCTGGAAACCATCGCAGAGGTCGGCAATGATGGCCATTTCTTTGGCACGCAACACACACAAGGTCGTTATGAAACAGCCTTTTACCAGCCGTTCTTAAGCGATTGGCGCAACCACGAGGCCTGGGAAGAAGCCGGCGCAATCCAAACACCGGAACGCGCGCATCTGCTGTTCAAGGAGATCATTGGCAGCTTTGAAGCCCCGCCGATGGACGCGACCATTCGCGAAGAGTTGGGCGATTTTGTTGCCCGACGCAAAAATGAGGGCGGTGCCCCAACCGATTTCTGAACCGCAGGGAACCCGTTGGCATGGCATGGGCGGGATAACCAGCGTCCGGGCCTTTTGAAAAATGCCGGTTTTTCATTGCTCGATTCTATTGCATAACCCACGAAACGATTCACTGACCTTCACCGGCCACCGACCTTCACCGACCAAGGACCAGCCCCATGCATGACATTCGCGCCATCCGCCAGAACCCAGACGCATTTGACGCGGCCCTTGCCCGGCGCGGTGATGCGCCTGCCTGCCCTGCCCTGCTGGTTGTGGACACGCAGCGGCGCGCCATAATACAGGCATCCGAGGCCGCACAGGCCGACCAGAAAAAGGCCAGCAAACAGGTCGGGGCCGCCAAGGCACGCGGCGACGAAGATGAATTTCAACGCCTGCGCGCACTGGTCTCCGACAAAAAGACCGAAGTCGCCGCCATGCAGGTCAAGGCCAAGGAACTGGACGCGAAACTGACCGATCTGCTGGCGCGCATCCCCAACCTGCCGGCCAGCGACGTGCCGGACGGCGCGAATGAGGGCGACAATGTGCAGGTCAGCCTTTGGGGTGACGTGCCCACGTTTGATTTCGCCCCCAAGGAACATTTTGAGATTACCGGCGTTACCCGGTCGATGGATTTCGAACTGGGTGCCAAGATTTCCGGGGCCCGCTTTGTCGTGCTGCGCGGGGCCGTGGCGCGCATTCACCGCGCATTGGCGCAATTCATGCTGGACACGCATGTGGACCAGAACGGGCTGGTTGAAACCAATCCCCCGGTTCTGGTGCGTGACGAGGCAATGTATGGCACTGATAAGCTGCCGAAATTTGGCGAAGACAGTTATCAGACCACCAATGGCTGGTGGCTGGTGCCCACGTCCGAGGTGCCGCTGACCTATTCGGTGGCCGGTGAGGTGCTTGATGGCGCGGATCTGCCAATCCGCATGGCCGCGCACACGCTGTGTTTCCGGTCCGAGGCAGGATCGGCGGGGCGTGATACGTCCGGAATGCTGCGCCAGCACCAGTTCGAAAAGGTTGAAATGGTTTCTGTCACCCTGCCGGGCGAGAGTGATAATGAGCAAAAGCGCATGCTGCGCTGCGCCGAAGATCTGTTGGAACAACTGGGTGTGCCCTATCGCACGGTTCTGCTGTGTACCGGCGACATGGGGTTCGGCGCGCGCCGCACCTTTGACATCGAGGCATGGCTGCCGGGGCAGGATACCTATCGAGAAATCTCAAGCGTATCGACCACCGGCGACTTTCAGGCCCGCAGGATGAACGCGCGTTTCCGCGCGCAAGCTGGCGGCAAGCCAGAGTTCGTGCATACGCTGAACGGATCGGGTCTGGCCGTGGGGCGCTGCCTGATTGCGGTGCTTGAAAACGGACAACAGGGCGACGGATCGGTTATTTTGCCGGACGTTCTGGTGCCCTATCTGGGCGGAAAAACCACGCTGGGCGCGGACGGTTTTCTGGTCTGAACCGGACCTGCATCACGCCCTGATTGGCCTTATTTGCATGGGGTTTAGTGGGGGCGCGGACAAGAGGTGTCAGCCCTTCGGGAACGCCACCAGTTGGTGCGCCTCTTCGTCCCACAGTTTAAGGTTCAGCGCCGCCAGTGCCTTGGGAAATTTGATCCGGCGGGCGGCGTATTCGGGCGGCAGGCCATAGTGGCATTTGCGCAACCGATAGCTGGGAATGCGGGCGTTGAAATGGTGGATGTCATGCAGGGTGATACAGGCCACCATCGTGTCGAACCACCAGCCGAAATCCAGCGCCGAGGCCCCCTGAAGGGCGGCCTTTTGCGGGTCAAGGTCGGGGCGACGGCCCCAATAGGTGCCCTCAAAGTTGTGTTGAAGATAAACCAGAAACACCCCCATCATGCCCCCCAAAAGGGAAAACACGAACCAGATGGCCACGCCGGTCAGCCCGGACAGCGCATAAAGCCCGACAAGAAACCCCGTAATCGCCACATTGTGCAGCAGCACGGCGCCAACCCCGAACTGAACCGTGTTCTTGGGCCATCGATAGCGGATGAAATAGGTAAACAGCGCCCCCAGAGGCACCAGAATGAACGGGTTGCGGTACGCGCGGTATGACAGGCGGTGCCAGACCCCGGCATGCTGCCATTCATCCAGCGTCATGGTGTGTATCTCGCCGCTTTCACGGTGGTCCAGATTGCCGACATGGACATGGTGCAGGTTATGGTTTTGTTTCATCGCCTCGAATGGCGCAAAGGTAAAAACTGACAGGATATTGCCAGCAATTTCGTTCTGCGCACGCGTTTCAAACAACGAATGATGCCCCGCGTCATGCTGCAACACGTAAAGCCGCACAGCAGACGCGCCATGCACCAGCCCCAGCGCCAGCACAGCAAACCACAGGTCCACATAGCGGATCGCCAGATAGATCGAGGCTAAGTACACCACAAACGTGGTGCCCACGCTAAGCATCGCCAACCGGTTGTCCCGTTCGGTGAACTGACGCGTATATGTCCTGATATCCATGTTTACCCCCGAAAAATCCGGCCTTTGGGCAATCATACACCCAATTCCCCGCCATTTCCCAGACGAATACAGCCCCGGGGTCAGATCCTAACGGTCCTGACGGTGCCCTTCGATATGCTTGCGCAGCTTGGACGGCCCGCTTTTCTTGCGCCCCTTATAGGGGTTCTTATCCGACTGCGAACGCAGGAACAGGCGAATCGGTGTGCCGGGCATGTCAAAGTCGTTGCGCAGCCCGTTCACCAGATAGCGGGTATAGCTGGCGGGCATCTTGTCGGGGTGGCTGCACATCACCACGAATCCCGGCGGGCGGGCCTTGACCTGGGTCATGTAACGCAGCTTGATCCGTTTGCCCGCCGGTGCGGGCGGCGGGTGCTTTTCCAGCATCCCCGTCAGCCAGCGGTTCAGCGCCGCCGTCGCAATCCGGCGGTTCCAGACCGCATAGGCGCTCAGGATTGCCTCGTTCAGGCGGTCCAGCCCCCGGCCGGTTTTGGCCGAAACAGTGACCAGTGGCGCGCCCCGCAACTGCGGCAGCAACCGTTCAAAACTTTCGCGCAAATCACGCAGCTTGGCCTGTTTTTCCGGCTCGACGTCCCATTTGTTGACCGCAACCACCACCGCGCGCCCTTCGCGTTCGGCCAGGTCGGCAATGCGCAGATCCTGTTGCTCGAACGGGATTTCGGCGTCCAGCAGAACCACCACGACTTCGGCAAACTTGACCGCACGCAGCCCGTCACTGACCGACAGTTTCTCAAGCTTTTCCTGCACCTTGGCCTTGCGACGCATACCGGCGGTATCGAAAATCCGCATCGGCGTGCCATCCCAGATGGTGCGCAGGGATATGGCATCGCGGGTGATGCCGGCCTCGGGACCGGTCAACAGGCGGTCTTCGCCCAGAATCTGGTTGATCAGGGTGGATTTGCCCGCGTTGGGGCGCCCGACCACGGCCACCTGAAGCGGCTTGGCCTCGGTTGGTACGGCGTAATCCTGATCTTCTTCCTCGTCCGAGACAGGTATGTCGGTTTCGGGGGTGCCCTCGTCCTTGTTGGCGTCGAATTCATCCGCCAGCGGCATCAGTTGCGAATAAAGATCGCTCAGCCCCTCGCCATGCTCGGCCGACAGCGCAATAGGTTCGCCCAGCCCAAGTGAGTACGCCTCCATCACCCCGGCATTGGTGGCGATGCCTTCGGCCTTGTTGGCCACCAAAATCACATGTGCGGATCGTTTGCGCAGGATTTCGGCAAATACCTGATCGGTGGGGGTCACCCCGGCGCGGGCATCGATCATGAACAGGCAGATGTCGGCCATATCGACCGCGCGTTCGGTCAGCCGGCGCATACGGCCCTGAAGCGAATCATCGGTGACCTCTTCCAGGCCGGCCGTATCGATCACGGTAAAGCGCAGATCGGCCAGACGCGCCGCCCCTTCACGCAGGTCACGCGTCACCCCGGGCTGGTCATCGACCAACGCCAGGCGTTTGCCCACAAGGCGGTTGAACAGGGTGGATTTGCCCACATTAGGGCGGCCCACGATAGCAAGAGTAAAGGACATGGCAGAAACTTTCGAGAGTGTCAGGTGCCCCCCTTACCCCAATCTGTCCCTATCGGAAAGCATACAGTTTGCCATCCGCACCAACCACATAAAGCGTACTGCCCGCCACCACCGGTCCGGTAGAGGCCCCACCGGGAATCGGCACCGTGGCCGTCAGGCGCCCATCTTCGGGGGCAAAGAACCGGATGAACCCGTCGCTTGAGGGGACAATCACCCGCCCGCCCGCCAGAACCGGCCCGTATTGCGCATAGGACGGCCCACGTTTGCGTGGCTTGTCCTTGACGTTGCCGGGCAGGTCCACCGCCCAGATACGGCGCCCGTCCGAGGCGTTCAGACGCACCAGATGACCGGAATCCGACACCAGGAACAGGCTGCCGCCAACTGGCCAGACAGGGCCAAGCGCGCCCTCTTCGGCCGTCCACAGCCGTTCGCCAAGGTCAATTGACATGGCAACGGTACGCCCCGAATGGTTGCCCACATAAACCGTGCGCCCCACCACGACCGGGGAACCGGTGACATCGCCGATACGTGAGCGCGCCACGCCCTTGCGCTGGCCCGACACGCTGGCCGACCAGCGGCGCAACCCGCCACGGCGGAACGAGGCAATCAGATCACCCGACCCAAAGGCAAACACCGCCAGATCGCCGGCAATCGCCGGGGCCGGTGCGCCCAGCACGTTGGACGGCGATGGCGTTGCCTGAATTTGCCAGGCGATGCGCCCGGTCTTGGTTTCAATCGCCCAGCCGGCATCATCCCCGGCCACCAGATAGATCAACCCGTTCTGCACCAGCGGCTGACCGCTGCCGGTCGCCTCAAGCCGCTGCTGCCAGCGCACGGCCCCGGATTTGGCGTCCAGCGCCGTCAACAGGCCAAACCCGGACGACACATAAAGCACGCCACCATCATAGGCCATGCCGCCCCCTGTGGCGTCGCCTTCGTCATCCTCGGGGGGGATCAGGTCGGTGCTCCAGGCGACGGTGCCGGATGGCGTAACGCCCGACACGCGCGCGCCGCTGTCCAGCGTATAGATCAGCCCGCCTGCCACGACCGGATCGGCCGTGATACGCGCGCGCCGCCCGTCCCCGGAACCGATCGGCACGGCCCAGATCAACTGGGGCTCGGGACGCAGGGCCGGATGGGCAACACGATATGCCGGGGTGCCAAACGACTGTGCCCAGTCACGATTAACGCTTTGCCCCGGAAGGCTGATCGGGCTGGAGCTGTTTTCAGCTGTGGCCACCACCTCGCCCGTGGCGCGAATGTCTTCGCGTTCGCCGGGCAGGATTCGTTCTTTTTCGGCGCAGGCGGCCAGCAACAAAAGTGCGGCACCACTCAGCAGGGTCAACCCTGCACGAAAAGGGGGAAACGCGGTATTCATCTGCCTCTGTCCTGCCTTCCTGTAACGACTGTCTGCCCGTCATACGGACCCGTTGTCCGGGTGCCTTGATTAGCCTTGATTCAGCCCTGATCCTGAATGCCGGACCTGATTTCCGGCACCCCACCCAGGGCCACAATCACTTGTGCGGCCCGTTGTTGCAAGTCAGAGCTGGCTTCGGCATCCTGCAGGATCGCCTGAAGGCGCGCAATGGCCGGATCTGTCTGCCCTTGCGAAATGTCAATCAGGGCCAGTTGTTCTTCGGCCAGCAGGCGCAGCGGGGCGCCGGGTTGGGCCAGCGCACCGAATTGCTGACGCCGCTCGGCGGCAGGCAAGGTATCACCCTGCAATGTCAGCGCCTTGAACGTGGCAATCTGGCGATAGATCGACGGTAGTTCCGCATTGCCGGCAATCGCTTGCAGGCTGCTCACCGCAACCGGGACCTGATCAGAGTTGGCCTGCGCGGCGGCAACCATGAATTGCAGGACCACCGCGCCACCCGGCGTGTCTGCGGTAATTTCAGCCAGCCCGGTGGCACGCCCGGCTGTATCGTTGTTGGCCAGCGCCACGATGATGTCATCGCCCAGCTTTTCCGCCGCGGCCCGATCGGACGCCTTGGTGTATTCGTTATAGGACGCCCCGCCGACGATCAGCACAATGACCACGGCCGCAATCCACCCATACCGCTTGAACAGCAAGAAAAGTCGGTCGCGCCGGACCTCTTCGGTCACTTCGTCGATGAATGTATCTGTATCGCTCATGTTCTGCCCCTGATGCCATTCCCGGTCGCACATCCCCCGGTTCGCACCCAAGAATGCCCTGCCGGTTCTGTCGCTGACCCGTCTGGCCCTATTGTGGCCCGTATTTGGACCGAATTGACCTCTATTAACGTGCCTGTCGGGCCAAGCCAAGTGGAACCAAAGCCGCAATCGCACTGTAACTTGTACTGAATGCACAAAAAGTTTAAACTGAACTGGTTAGTTTAGTCTGGACAATGCCTATATGTACCTTATGTCGGTGCTTGGGCAGGCGTATATTTCCAAGGCGCATTTTCGGAACTGCCCGACTAATTCGAGAGAGGCGCATTATGCGACTTATACCATTGCTTACTGCGATTGTGGTCACCACCGTATTGTATCTGGCGGTATTCGAGCGCGACGCCCTGCTGGCTTTTGCATTGGGCGACGCGACGGCGCAGCAGGCCGGAACCACACAGACCAGTACCGAACCCGCCGCCATTGCTGCCCCCGAACCCGCAAGAATCGGTGTCGTTGTACAGCGCAGCACAGCCCGGACCATCGACAGCGCCGTCATCCTGCGCGGCCAGACCGAAGCCGCGCGCCAGGTCGAGGTGCGCGCGGAGACCTCGGCCATGGTCATCTCGGAACCACTTCGCAGGGGGGCATTCGTGCAAAAAGGTGCCTTGCTGTGCCAGCTTGCCCCCGGTGCCCGCAACGCCAGCCTGAACGAGGCCAACGCCCGCCTGAGCGAGGCCAAAAGCCGCGTGCCGGTGTCCAAGGCACGCCTGCAAGAGGCAAAGGCACGCCTGCAAGAGGCGCTAATCAACAACAATGCCGCCGAAAAGCTGTCCAAGGGGGGCTATGCCTCTGAAACCCGTCTGGTGGCCACCAAGGCCGCGGTCGCCACGGCGCAGGCAGGCATAAAGTCGGCAGAATCGGGGCTGGAGGCCGCAAGCGCCGGCATCGAGGCCGCCGCCGCCCACGTGGTCGCCGCCAAGCGAGAGATTGACCGGCTGACCATCACCGCCCCGTTCGAGGGGCTGTTGGAATCGGACGCCGCCGAACTGGGCAGCCTGATGCAACCCGGTGCCCTATGCGCCACCGTTATCCAGCTTGACCCGATCAAGCTGGTTGGGTTCGTACCCGAAGCACAGGTTGACCGGATCAGGGTGGGCGCGCTGGCGGGGGCGGAACTGGCCACCGGGCTACAGGTGCGGGGGCAGGTGATTTTCCTTAGCCGGTCGGCCGATCCGACCACCCGCACCTTCAGGGCCGAAATATCGGTGCCCAACCCCGACCTGAAAATCCGCGACGGCCAGACGGCGGCCATCCTGATTTCGGCGGACGGGGTATTGGCACACCGGTTGCCACAATCGGCGCTGACGCTGAACAATGATGGCCAGTTGGGGGTGCGGATTGTCAAAGATGGCAACATAGTCGGGTTCAATCCCGTCAAACTGATCCGGGATGATATTGACGGCATCTGGGTCAGCGGCCTGCCGGAACAGGCCAATGTGATCGTCATGGGCCAGGACTTTGTTACCGCAGGGGTTCTGGTGACCCCGACCTGGGCCCCCGCAGTAACTTCGGCCCTGACTTCGGCCAAGACTTCGACCCCCGCCAAGAATCTGGCCAAGAATCCGACCAGACAAGAGGCATCGCAATGATCGGAATCGTTTCATGGGCCGCCTCGCGCGCCCGGATGATTCTGGCCTTTATCGCCATCACCCTGCTGATTGGCGGCTTTGCCTATTCCAGCCTGCCAAAAGAAGGTGAACCAGATATCCAGATACCGGGGTTGTTCATCTCGGTCCCCTTCCCCGGCATTTCCGCCGAAGACAGCGAAAGCCTGCTGGTCAAGGTGATGGAAACCGAACTGGCCGATATGGACGGGCTGAAAAAGATGTCGGCCACAGCGGCCGAGCATTACGCCGGTATCTTTCTTGAGTTCGAATTCGGCTGGGACAAGCCCGCGATCATGGCCGATGTGCGTGACGCGATGAATTCGGCCAAGGCCGATTTCCCCGACGGGGCCGAGCAGTACACAATTTCCGAAATCAACTTTTCCGAATTCCCCATTGTCATCGTCAACCTGACCGGGGCCGTCCCGGAACGCACCATGGCCCGCGTCGCCAAGGAACTTCAGAACGATCTGGAATCGCTGGATGCGGTGCTTGAGGCCGGAATCGCCGGCAGCCGCGACGAGATGCTTGAAGTGGTGATCGACCCGCTGCGCCTTGAGGCCTATAACGTCACCGCCCTTGAACTGATCAATGTGGTGCGCAACAACAACCAACTGATCGCCGCCGGGGCAATCGAAACCGATCAGGGCCGGTTTTCGGTCAAGATCCCGTCATCCTTTGATGAACCCCGCGATGTCTATAACCTTCCGGTCAAGGTCAACGGCAACCGGGTCGTGACACTGGGAGAGCTGGCCGAGATCAATTTCACCTTTGAGGACCGCCGGGGCACCGCCCGCTTTGATGGCGAAAATACCGTGGCGTTGCAGGTGGTCAAACGCAAAGGTTTCAACCTGATGGACACCGTGGCGCTGATCAAGGTGACCCTGGATCAGTCCCGCGCCAAATGGCCACCCGAACTGAAGGCGGCGGTGCAGGTAGGCACCTCGAACGATCAAAGCCGGGTTGTCGGTTCGATGGTGCGCCAGCTTGAAGGGTCGGTCCTGACGGCTGTGGCACTAGTGATGATCGTGGTGCTGGCGTCGCTTGGCAGCCGGGCGGCGTTGCTGGTTGGCTTTGCCATTCCCACATCGTTCCTGTTGTGCTTTGCGTTTCTGGCCGTGATGGGCGTGACAATTTCCAACATCGTGATGTTTGGCCTGATCCTGGCGGTCGGTATGCTGGTGGACGGGGCGATTGTGGTGGTTGAATACGCCGACAAACGCATCAATGACGGCATCGGCCCGATGCATGCCTATGTCGAGGCGGCCCAGCGGATGTTCTGGCCCATCGTGTCGTCAACCGCGACCACGCTGTGCGCGTTCCTGCCAATGCTGTTCTGGCCCGGCGTGCCGGGGCAGTTCATGGGGATGTTGCCGGTCACGCTTATCTTTGTGCTGTCGGCGTCACTGGTTGTGGCGCTGATATATTTGCCGGTAATGGGTGGGGTGACCGGGCGCATGTCCCGGCTGTTTGTCAGCATCTCGGACGTGCTGCGCGCCCGCCTGCCTTGGGTGGTGCGCGCGGCACTGGTGCCACCGGCGATGTATGCGATGTTCCTGGGCGCGATGCAGATACTGAACCCGGCCTATCTGTTGCCGGCAGGGGCGGTGCCGGGTGTGGCCGGAATGCTGGCCGGGGTGGTCGTGTTCCTGTTCGGGTCGTTTTCGGCCTCAGTCACACTGGGCGCGGCGCGGATCGAACGGCGCCGGACCCGGATCAATTCGGGCCACAGGCACACACCGTTTGGCCTGTTCACCAAGTTCATCGCCGGCAACCCGATCATGCCAATCGTGGCAATCGGCACCATTTTCGCCGGCGTGTTCTATATCGGCTTTGTTCTTTTCCCCGCCAATACCCGTGGGGTCGAATTCTTTGTCGCATCCGAACCCGAACAGGCCACCATATTCGTGCGCGCGCGGCAACATATCCCTGACCGAAGCCGACAACATGGTGCGCCAGGTCGAGGCAGCAATCAGTGACCACCCGGCGGTGATCAACGTGTTTGCCTTTGCCGGCGATGGCGGGCTGGATACCGGGGGACCGGGCCAGCAGACGCCACAGGACACCGTTGGCCAGGTCCAGTTCGAACTGATCCCGTGGGAAGACCGCCCCACGGCGCGCGAACGCTGGTTCTTTGATTTGCTGGAACGGGACGTGACGGCCCCCGCCTTTGACGGCAATTTCGTGATCGGTGAACTGAACGAAAGGCTGGCCGTACTGGCGGGGTTCGAGGCCGAAATCCTGAGCCTGAAAAAGGGGCCTGCATCCGGCAAGGCGGTGCATCTGCGCCTTAAGGGCGGTGACCGGGACGCATTGGCGGCCGCCACCAGAATGGCCCGCGCCCGGTTTGACGAAACACCGGGGCTGGTACTGATCGAGGACACCCTGCCCCTGCCCGGCATCGACTGGCAGATCAATGTCGATGTGCAAAAGGCGGGCCGGTTCGGGGCCGATGTGGCCACCGTGGGCGCAATGGTGCAACTGGTCACGCGCGGTATCCTGCTGGACACCATGCGGGTCGACAGTTCCGACGAAGAGATCGAAATCCGCGTGCGCCTGCCGCGCAAGGACCGGGTGCTAAGCACGCTGGATTCGCTTAAGGTCCGCACCCGCGACGGGCTGGTGCCGCTGTCCAACTTTATCACCCGCGAACCGGTGGCAAAACTGGCCAAGATTTCCCGGATCGATCAGGAACGTTATTACGACGTCAAGGCGGACGTGGCCACGGGCCTGTCCAAAGTCGTCACTGATGGCGCGACAGGCGCGCAAACCCGCCTTGCCATTGTTCAGGCCATCCCCGAAGGGGCCGTTGCCACCGGCCCGGTGCTGAAGACCCCAAAGGGGGGGCAATTCACGCTGGTATCGCTAATCGGGGCCACATCGCTGAACGAAGTACAAGATGCGCTAAGCACCGACGCCGCCCGCATAACGCCGATCAATCCCAACGAACGCATTGCCCTGCTAAGCGACTGGCTGAACAAGAAACCATTCGCCCCTTCAGTCACCTGGGAATGGACCGGAGATCAGGAAGAACAGGCCGAGTCCGGCGCATTTTTGTCCAAGGCGTTTGCCGGGGCGCTGGGGTTGATGTTCATCATCCTGCTGGCGCAGTTCAACAGCTTTTACAATTCGGTTCTGGTGCTGTTGGCCGTGGTTTTATCCACCACCGGCGTGCTGATCGGCATGATGGTGATGCAACAGCCCTTTTCGATCATCATGACCGGCACCGGCATTGTGGCGCTGGCCGGGATCGTGGTGAACAACAACATTGTGCTGATCGACACCTATCAGGAATATTCGCGTTACATGCCCCGGATCGAGGCCATCGTGCGCACCGCCGAGGCACGTATCCGCCCCGTCCTGCTGACCACGATCACCACCATGGCCGGGCTGGCCCCGATGATGTTCGGTCTGTCGCTTGATTTCATTGGCGGTGGTTATTCAATCGATTCACCCACATCGCTGTGGTGGAAACAACTG
>DAOUPC010000037.1 GCA_030626365.1 Paracoccaceae bacterium | reverse complement strand
TGAAAACTGCCATGAGCATAAAGAGAGCATCATAGGATTGGCATTCAAGATTGAAATGATGATGAATCCCAAGGATTGCAACTATGACAAACTGCGGGCAGCACTTAAGTATCGCGCTGATGCTCAATCGCCTGGTGGAACAGTGAAACTGAATCTGGACCACGACAATCTTCTAGGTGTGTCTCAGTGCATCTTGAAACGAGAATGGGAAACACTAAAGCAAAATCTTGCCAAGGTGGAGAAGGCAACACGCTCGGGTGTAGGGCCTGAAACATGACCATCTTTTTCTTCTTCGCCTCTGTCATCCTCGTCTCGATCATCGCCAGTATCCTGATCGCCATGGCCGTCCTGCGGGCTCCGTTCTTTGACGATATTGGCCCGTTTTCAGCCGGGTTATTGGGCGTGGCGGCGTGTTTTGCCTTCGCCTATGTCAGCTTTTATCTGCTTAACCCCGACCCGGTGTCAGAATTTGACGCCCCCGTTCCACTGTACCTGCGCACCCTGCCGATCACCGTGTTTTCGGCGATGATCTGGCTGCCGGTCTATGTCACCATCTTTAATCGGCTGCGCCGCAAACGGGTCCCCACATGAAACGTCTTATCGAAAAGGGTCTGATGTTCGGCAATCTGCACCACGTGGAAAGCCCCGCACTGGTTGATCGTTATAACCGGGCGCTGAAACACCTGACTGGCAAACAGACCGCGCTGGGTGATTTTCACGTCGATATTTCCGGCTATTCCCCGGAAATCGGTCACGAACTGAACGATCACCAGTACCTTAATCAGGGCGGCGTGAACCGGCAGTTCATCCTGCTTAGTACGAACCAGAAACGCGCGCCTTTGCTGAATGTTCAGTTTTCGACCAGCCATGACATCCTGCATCGGTTCATCACCGAAAACGCGGCCCAACTGTTTGCCCTGACCGCCACCGACGCCGTGGCGGGCGAACTGGTCAATTCCGTGTTTTCGGTCAGTTCCCCCCGCAAGCTGTTTGACATACGCCGGATCAAGATCGAGGCCGACACACCGGGTGGTACGTTGCAACATGCGGGCCAGTTGGCCACGCTGATAGACCAGTTCAAATCGCAAGAGGACGCCTGGTTTGATGATGTGCTGATCGCCCGGATGATCACCGTGGCCAGAAAATCGGGCGACATTGCCCGCAACCCGGTGCACCTGAAGCATACCGAATACGAACAGAAAAATTTCTGGACCGCGCATTTTGGTGGGGTTTACCTGTTTCAGGACCTGAAACACCCGGCCCTGATTGCCGCACAGGACAAAACGGATCTGGGCGAATTGCCGATCAAATACGTGCTGGACCGCGAGGACCGGAACCGGATCGCCAAGTTCTTTGATTATAACGAACTGACCGAACCGATCGTCAAGGCACCGGGGTTGGACGCCGCCGCCATCCTGCAACAAAAGATGGACTTTATCGTCATTGATACGGCCGCCAATGCCGGATTTGACCTAAGCGGCCTTAACCGGGCCGATATGCGGCGGCTGGCACGTCAGAATGCCGGGCTGTTGCCCGAGGAATATACCGGGCTTTCCGAATTGCTGAACTGGGCGACGGGCGGGGGCGACTGGCCGCGCATCAGTTCGGATCATCCGGCCTATTTCTATACGCTGCGCGCGGCGGATACGCCCGAACGTGACCTGATCAACATGCTGCTGGCCGATCTGAGCCCGCTGGATATCCGGCAATTGTTCATTTGCCACAAGGAACTGTTCTATCGCCTTTATGCCGACTGGCCGGATGCCAAAAAGACCTATGTGGCGAATTTTCTGGAACGAGAGTATCAGGTGGACAAGGCAGGCGCGCGCGCGGCACTGTTCGGGCATGAACCGGACATGACCGGGGATGTGCCAGAAATTGCCCCCGCCGATCTGATCCGCAGGGTCGGACCCTGGGGCGCGGTAAGGAGGTAGGGAATGGGATTGATCCGTTTGGTTTTCTTTGGCTTCATCGCCCTTAGTGTGGTGTATTTTCTGGTCTCGATCTATTCCCGCTCTGTGCGGCGCGAAAAGCTGGAAGATAGCTGGGGCAAGGACAACCCGGACAGCAACGACGATGCCGCCCGCGAGGCGTTCGTTGACCGGGGAATAACAGAATACAATGCAAGCATCCGCCCCAAACTGATTCTGCTGGTCTATGTGATTCCGGTCATCATGGTCGCGGTCATCCACTTTTTGACGACCTATAATTGAGGCATCGTTATGCGCAAAATAAAAATCGGCTTGTTTGTGTTTGTGTTCCTGCTGGTGGGCAGCTTGCTGCATTACGTCCTGCCCCAGCATGACATTGTCAGAATAACCTCAACCGAAGTCATCCGTACCGATTTCACCTGGCTGAACCGCCGGTTTTATGCGCAGGCCGACAGCGGCAGCGCCGAACTTGGCACCCGCGATCTGAGGCTGATCAATACCGAAAAGAAAAATACCTTTCTCTTTGGTTTCATCCCGCGCGACAGTTCCAGGGTGATGGTTTACCGCAATGAAGATACCGGCTGGATCTGGCCACCCTATTTCAAATTCGACAGTTCGGACCTTCAGGCGCAGGCCGCCGCGGAAATTTCGGTTTCGGGGAACGAACAGTGGGCGGTGCTGACGCATTATGGCTGGCGCAACAAATACCTGTCGATTTACCCCAACGCGATTGGCGTTCGTGCGGTTGACGGGCCTGATGTGCAGGTTATCCCGTGGTTCAACATCTTCTTCTTTGTCTTTCTGACCGCGGCCTTTTTGTTTCTGCGGGCCATGTGGCGGCAATTTCGCGAACGCACGATCGACCCGGCGATTCAGGATATGGGCGACAGCCTTGAGGCCGCCGGCGATGCCATGGCCGAAAAACGTGGCCGCGTGCGGCGCTGGCTGGATACCTGGCGCAACTAGGGTCTGGATAAACCCGGCGCGGGGCGATACATGGCGTTCATTGAATATCTTCTGAGCGGGCATTTGCGTACCTCACCATGAATACAATTCTGAACTTGCACCAATGGTGAAACAGCCCCCCCTGTGGCGCAGCACGCCCCCCTCTATCTTTCCGATATGTCTGGCATTGCTGGGGCTGGGGCTGGGGTGGCGCAAGGCGTCCGCTTTTCTGCCCATCGCCCCCGAGATCGGAAATGCCCTGCTGGGGCTGGCCAGTGCGTATTACCTGTATTTCCTGCTGTCCTATCTTCGCAAACTGATGGCCCGCCCCATGGTGTTGTTCGAAGATGTCGCCACCCCGCCCGCCCGGGCCGGGATATCGGCCCTGGCCATGTCCATGATGCTGTTTGCCGCCGTCCTGCTGCCATTTGGACCAATCGCCGCCTATGTCTGGTGGGCCGGGGTCATTGCACAGACCGGGGCCAGTGCGTTGGGCATGTATGCAATCTGGCGCGATCCGCCGGGCGTCAGGCAGTTTTCGACCTTTCAGTACCTTACCTTCGTGGGTCCGGTTGTTGGCCCGATTGCGGGTATTCCGCTGGGATATGCGAACGCCAGCATGGCCTATACCCTGTTGGCGCTGGTTGCCTATGTGATCATCACCGGCGGGTTGATCCGGCAATTGTTGCGCGCCCGTCCGCCCGTTCAACTGCGCCCTTCGATGGCCATTTTCCTGGCCCCCGTCTGCCTGTTTGCCTCCAGCTTTGGCCTGCTTGGGATCGATTGGGCCTTTGTCGGGTTTTACTGGCTTTCGGTGGGGATTGCGGCCTGCCTTATCGTGCTGGCCCCTTGGATGACCAAGGGCGGGTGGAGCCCGCTTTGGGCCTCTTTCACCTTTCCGATTGCCGCCTTTCTGCAAGTGCAGGTTCTGGCCCTTGCCAGGATTGGCGACGGGGTGGCCATGGCCGGTGTGATCATTGTGATGGCAATCGGAACACCGATCATCCTGATAATTGCCTACCGCGCCACCCGAATGTGGGCCAGCGGCAATCTGGCGGCAAAATCCGGGGCTGCGCAGGCTTGAATTTGGACCTGAAACGGGCCTTTGACACGGGCCACAGGTCGAACCACCCCGTGAGCGGATGAAAACAAAACCGGTTCACTCTGCCCCTGTCAGCAGGTAAAAGGCTGCTGAGTATTGAGTTGGAGCCACCCACATGACCGCCCCCAAGCCCGTTGTATTGTGCATTCTTGATGGTTGGGGCATCTCTACCGGCACCACCGCCAACGCGCCGTATCTGGCGCATACGCCAACCTTTGATGCAATCATGGCGCATGGTCCCCACGCACAACTGATCACCCACGGTCCCGATGTGGGCCTGCCCAGCGGGCAGATGGGCAATTCAGAGGTCGGTCACACCAATATCGGCGCAGGCCGGGTGGTGGCGATGGATCTGGGCCAGATTGATCTGGCCGTTGAGAACGGCAGTTTCCCCCAAGAGGCCGCATTGCGCACATTCATCGACAAGCTGAAAGACAGCGGCGGCACCGCCCATCTGATCGGGCTGGCCTCGGATGGGGGGGTGCATGGGCATGTGAACCACATTGTTGCGGCGGTACAGGCCATATCGGACGCGGGTGTTCCGGTGGTTCTGCATGCGATGACCGACGGGCGCGATGTGGCCCCAAAATCCGCCAAGGGCTATCTTGACGATCTGCAGGCGCGATTGCCCAAAGCGGCGCGCATTGTCACGGTCTCGGGGCGGTATTTCGCCATGGACCGGGATAATCGCTGGGACCGGGTGCAAAAGGCATACGGTGCAATGGTTCGTGGGCAGGGACAGGCGGCACCTACGCCACAGGATGCGGTCACAACCGCATATGACGCCGGCAAGACGGATGAATTCATCCTGCCAACGGTGATTGATGGTTTTCAGGGCGTAAAGGATGGCGATGGCGTCTTCTGCCTGAATTTCCGCGCCGATCGCGCCCGCGAAATCCTTGCGGCAATTGGCCAGCCGGGGTTTGATGCGTTTCACACCGGGCCAAGGCCGCAATTGGCGGCCCTGCTGGGGATGGTGGAATATTCAGACGCCCACAATGATTATATCACGGCCGTTTATCCGAAGGCGCGGATCGTCAATACCATTGCGGCCTGGGTTTCGGGGCATGGGTTGCGCCAGTTTCATCTGGCCGAAACTGAAAAGTACCCGCATGTGACGTTCTTTCTGAATGGCGGCAAAGAGACCCCCGAGACGGGCGAGGACCGCTACATGCCCAAATCGCCCGATGTGGCGACCTATGATCTGCAACCGGAAATGTCATCCGTCGAAGTCACCGACAAGTTTGTCGAGGCAATCGGCGCTGGATATGACCTGATCGTCACCAATTACGCCAACCCCGACATGGTGGGTCATACCGGCGATTTGCAGGCCGCAATCCGCGCCTGCGAGGCGGTGGATCGTGGGCTGGCCCGTGTTGTGACCGCGTTAAAGGCCGTGGGCGGGGCGATGATTGTCACCGCCGATCACGGCAATTGCGAGGTGATGGTAAACCCCGAAACCGGCGGTCCGCATACGGCGCATACGCTTAACCCGGTGCCGGTCGTTTTGGTTGGCGGGCCAAAGGGCGCGCAATTGCGCAACGGGCGGTTGGCCGATCTTGCGCCGACCCTGCTGGGGCTGATGGGGCTAAAGACGCCACCTGAAATGACCGGGGAAAACCTGATCGGATGACCTTGCGCGCCAGCCTTGTTGTTTTCATGCTGTGGACCGGAATGGCGTTTGCCCAACCCGATTCCGGCGCTGCGGCCCGTGCCGCATCAGAACAGTTGCAGGCCGCAACGGCCCTGCTGGATGGTGCCGAAAGTGCCCGTGACCGGGTGCGTGCGCTGACAGAAACCGTGCGCGCCTACGAGGCCGGGCTGGCCGCAATGCGCGAGGGACTGCGCCGCGCCGCCACCCGAGAGGCCCAGCTAAGCCGCCAGCTACAGGCCCGCGAAGACGAAATCGCCCGGCTTTTGGGGGTTTTGCAAACCATCGAGGCCGCCCCGCCGCCTGTGTTACTGTTGCATCCTTCCGGCCCACAGGGCAGCGCCCGCGCGGCAATGATGCTGGCCGAGGTGACGCCGGGGCTGACGGCGCGGGCCGGGGCGCTAAAGCGCGACCTTGACGAAATGCGGATACTGCGCCAACTGCGCCAGGCTGCCGCCGAAACCCTGGAACGGGGGTTGGCCGGGGTCCAGCAGGCCAGGGCCGGGTTAAGCAAGGCAATAGCTGATCGCACCGACCTGCCACGCCGCTTTACCGAAGACCCCGTGCGCACGGCGATCCTGGTATCATCCACCGATACGCTGGATGCGTTCGCTGACGGGTTATCCGACATTGCCAGCGGCGATATTTCCGACACCAGCGCCGACATCAGTATGCTGAAAGGTCAATTGCCGCTGCCGGTGTCGGGGATTGTCCTGCACAGGTCCGGCGAAGCAGATGCCGCAGGCATCAAACGCAGCGGGATCATCCTGGCGACCCGGCCCCGGGCATTGGTGACATCACCGACGGCCGCAACGATTCGCTATCGCGGTCCTTTGCTGGATCTTGGCAATGTGATGATTCTTGAACCCCAACCCGGCACCCTGTTTGTGCTTTCGGGTCTTGCCGAAGTTTACGGTAATGCCGGTCAGGTCATTCCCGGGGGCTCTCCTATTGGCCTGATGGGCGGGGCAGCCCCACAATCCGGTGCAATTCTGTCACTAAATAGTGATGGCACTGGTAGTGAACGATCAGAAACGCTCTATATAGAAGTCAGAGAGGGCGGACGCCCTGTGGACCCGGAAACGTGGTTCCAAACCGACAAGGATGGATAGACAGACATGAAGAAGTTCGTGATGGCCGCTTTGGGCGGTACCGTGGCAGGCATTGTCGCCACAACCCAGGTGGCGGGGCCACTGTTGGCGCAGGAAACCGCCCGTACCGCCAACGTCTACGAACAGCTTGACCTGTTCGGCGACATATTTGAACGCATTCGCGTGCAATATGTCGAAGAAGTCGACGAAAAGGATCTGATCGAGGCCGCCATTAACGGCATGCTGACCTCGCTTGATCCGCACTCCAGCTATCTGTCGCCTGACGATGCCGACGCCATGCGGGTGCAGACCCGTGGTGAATTCGGCGGTCTGGGGATCGAGGTCACCCAGGAAGAGGGCTTCGTCAAGGTGGTGTCACCCATCGACGGCACCCCGGCGGACGAGGCCGGGGTCGAGGCCGGTGATTTCATCACCCATGTGGACGGCGAAAGTGTTCTGGGCCTGACCCTGGACAAGGCGGTTGACCTGATGCGCGGCCCGGTCGGTTCTGAAATCGTGATAACCGTGGTGCGCGAAGGCGAGGCCGAACCGTTTGACGTCTCGATCATCCGTGACACCATCAAGCTGACCGCAGTCCGGGCACGGACCGAAGGAACCGCCGTGGTTCTGCGGGTTACTACCTTTAACAAACAGACCACGCCCAACCTTGAGGCGGGGATCAAGGAACAGATCGAAGCCGCAGGCGGGATCGATAACGTCAACGGGTTCGTTCTGGATTTGCGCAACAACCCCGGCGGTTTGCTGACCCAGGCGATCCGGGTATCGGATGCGTTTCTGGATTCGGGTGAAATTGTTAGCACAAGGGGTCGCAACCCCGAGGATGGCGAACGGTTCAACGCCACGCTTGGCGATCTGGCCGGCGGTAAACCGATTGTCGTGTTGATTAACGGCGGTTCTGCCTCGGCCTCTGAGATTGTCGCAGGTGCGCTTCAGGATCATCGCCGGGCAATCATTGTGGGCACCAAAAGCTTTGGCAAGGGGTCGGTTCAGACGGTCATGCCTTTGCGGGGTGACGGGGCGATGCGGCTGACAACGGCGCGGTATTACACACCTTCGGGGCGGTCAATTCAGGCCCTGGGCGTGTCACCCGACATCATCGTCGAACAGCCGCGCCGCAAGCCGGCCACCGAAGAAGAAGACGCAACCAAGCCCCGCCGCAGGTCCGAGGCGGATCTGCGTGGACGCCTGAGCAACGACAGCCTGTCCGAGGACGAAATCCGCCAGATAGAAGAGGACCGGGCCAAGGCGGAATCCGCAGCAGAGTTGCGCGACAAGGATTACCAGTTGGCTTATGCCATCGACATCCTGACCGGCCTGTCGGCACTGGCACCGGGCAAGTGATCGAACACAGGTAAAAAGGGCGGCTGACAAAGCCACCCTGCGACAAGAACAAAAACGCCTCCGGGAAACCGGGGGCGTTTTTGTGTAGTGCCTTTTGGCAAATCATTTTTGCAATTCTTGACTGACTTGGCGCTTAATGCCTTTTGTGTTAATAAAGGTTAACGTCTAAATTATGAACGTTTTATTAGCTCAGGGTTATTTTGGAGAGTCACATGAAGTTAATAATCGCCGGATTGATGGGATTTATCAGTTTCATTGCACCCCCTGTATCAGCTGGGGTGCCAGTGATTGTTGCAGCAGAATTTTCCAATCTCATAGAGCATAGTGGCGGCTGCAGAAAATCCTCACCGCCCGGTAAATGTTGCCATGCTGGTTCTAAGCCTCTTCATTGTCATTGATTCCTTTTCCTACCGTAGAAAAGAATTAGCTGCTGGCCGGTTTCTTTGTGTGCAAACTATTCGTTACATAAAAGGTGGAATAATTGCGCACCTTTAAATTCAATGCCCTCCAGGCAGGCGCGGCCCTATGTTGGGTGTGAAGCCCCGGCCACATCGTGGGTCGAACCCCCAAAATCCATGCTTTGCGTGCATAGCGGAAAGACCAAAATGTGCGTTGTTAGCCAGCAGACGCAATCATATCTGAACTGGATCAAAAGTTGAATTTGTCGGCCAATCCGGGTCGATCCCATAAGAGGAAAGAAAATGACAAACGTAATTGCTCAGAATTTTTCAGGTTTTAACCTGACCGCCCTTGTTGAAAGCTGGATCAAGAATATCCGCTCTGCCCGTGCCCGGCGCGTGGCCTTCAACCGCACCTATGGCGAACTTCAGAAAATGACCGACCGGGAATTGGTGGAATTTGGATTGTACCGATCCGATCTTGTCGATTTGGCGCGCCACCACGTCGCGGCAGTTTGATGGGTTGAACCGGGCGCGAACCTCGCTTATACGCCCACGGTGGCCCGTTAGGGCACACGAGAATCACAAATCAAGCCGTGGTTGGCCCCTTTCGCTTCTAGGGTCACATCCGGCAAAGGAGAAGCGACATGAAACTGCACGAACTGCATGATAACGAAGGTGCCACCAAGAAACGCAAGCGCGTTGGCCGTGGTCCGGGTTCTGGCACCGGTAAAATGGGTGGCCGTGGTATCAAAGGTCAGAAATCCCGTTCGGGTGTGGCGATCAAGGGTTTTGAGGGCGGCCAGATGCCGCTGTATCAACGCCTGCCAAAGCGTGGCTTTAACAAGCCGAACCGCAAGGCATACGCCGTTATCAACCTGGGTCTGATCCAGAAATTTATCGACGCCAAAAAGCTGGATGCCAAAGCCGCGATCACCGAAGATGCGCTGATTGCATCCGGTCTGGTACGTCGCAAGCTGGACGGTATTCGCGTCCTTGCCAAGGGCGAAATCACCTCGAAGGTGACGCTGGAAGTGACCGGTGCCTCCAAGGCGGCCGTGGACGCGGTGGCAAAGGCGGGCGGTTCGCTGACACTCACAAAAGTGGCAGCGGCTGAGTAACGGCTTGTTAGTGGCGCGCGCGCCGCTTACATAAGTCTAAGTTTTCCCTGACGCCGCCCGAGCCGGAAAACGGTTCCGGGCGGCGTTTTCATATAAGAGACCCTAATCCATGGTATCAGCAGCGGAACAAATGGCGGCCAACACAAGCTGGGCGGCCCTTGGAAAAGCCACAGACCTGCGCAACCGCATCCTGTTCACCCTTGGCCTTTTGATCGTGTACCGTCTGGGCACGTTCATTCCGGTGCCGGGGATCGACGGCCTTGCCTTGCGTGAATTCATGGAGCAGGCGGGTCAGGGCATCGGCGGCATGGTCAGCATGTTTACCGGCGGTGCATTGGGTCGCATGGGCATTCTGGCCCTTGGGATCATGCCCTATATTTCGGCCTCGATCATTGTGCAGCTTTTGACAGCCATGGTGCCGTCGCTTGAGCAGCTCAAGAAAGAAGGCGAAGCCGGGCGCAGAAAGATCAACCAGTATACGCGTTTCGGTACGGTGGCGCTGGCGACGGTACAGGCCTATGGTCTGGCGGTTTCGCTTGAGGCCGGTGATCTGGCGACTGATCCAGGCATGTATTTCCGGTTCTCCACGATGATCACGCTGGTTGGCGGCACCATGTTCCTGATGTGGCTGGGTGAACAGATCACCGCACGCGGGCTTGGGAATGGTATTTCGCTGATCATCTTTGTCGGCATCATCGCCGAAGTCCCCGCCGCCATTGCCCAGTTCTTTGCTTCTGGCCGGTCCGGCTCTGTCAGCCCCGGGGTGATTGTTGGTGTGCTGGTCATGGTGATCGCAACCATCACGTTCGTGGTGTTCATGGAGCGCGCGCTGCGCAAGGTCCACATTCAGTATCCACGCCGTCAGGTCGGCATGAAGATGTATGACGGCGGGTCATCCCACCTGCCGGTCAAGGTCAACCCGGCCGGCGTTATCCCGGCGATCTTTGCCTCTTCGCTGCTGTTGCTTCCGGTGACGATTTCGACCTTTTCGTCGGGTGCGGCAAGTGGCCCGGTCATGTCGTGGTTGCTGGCCAACTTTGGCCCCGGTCAGCCGCTGTATCTGTTGTTCTTGGTCAGCATGATCGTGTTTTTTGCCTATTTCTATACTTTCAACGTATCGTTCAAGCCCGATGATGTGGCTGATAACCTCAAGAACCAGAACGGCTTTGTTCCGGGTATCCGTCCGGGCAAGAAGACGGCCGAGTATCTGGAATATGTGGTCAATCGCATTCTGGTTCTGGGTTCTGCCTATCTGGCCCTCGTGTGTCTGTTGCCGGAAATCCTGAGGGGCCAGTTCGCCATTCCGTTCTATTTTGGCGGCACCTCGGTGCTGATCGTGGTGTCGGTGACGATGGATACGATTCAGCAGGCGCAAAGCCATCTGTTGGCGCATCAATACGAGGGGCTGATCGAAAAGTCCCAGTTGCGCGGCAAGGGACGTAAGCGCGGCAAGCGGGCACCGGCGCGCCGATGAACATCATCCTGATGGGTCCACCAGGTGCGGGCAAGGGAACCCAGGCACGTCATCTGGTCGAGACCCGCGGGATGGTTCAGCTAAGCACCGGGGACATGTTGCGCGAGGCCAAGGAAAGCGGCACCGAAATGGGCACTGTCGTTGCCGGGGTGATGGAGCGCGGCGAATTGGTCACGGACGAGATTGTTATCGGCCTGATCCGCGAAAAGATCGAGGCCGGCCAGGGCAACGGGTTCATCTTTGATGGCTTTCCCCGCACGCTGGCACAGGCCGATGCGCTGGCGGATCTGCTGGCGGCCACCGGCCAGACGCTTGATGCGGTTATCGAGATGAAAGTCGATGATGACGTGCTGGTTGCGCGCATCACTGCCCGCTCGACCTGCGGCAATTGCGGCGAGGTTTATAACGACAACATCCGGCCACAGCCTGCGGATGGGACGTGCTCTAACTGCGGCGCGTCGGATTTTCGCCGCCGGGCGGATGACAACGAAGAATCCCTGCGCACAAGGCTGATGGAATACTACAAGAAAACATCGCCGCTGATCGGGTATTATTACGCCAAAGGCGATCTGACACGGGTGAACGGGCTGGCCGATATCAAGACGGTACAGGCGTCGATCGCCGGGGTCCTGGGCAATTAGGTAAACAAGACTTGACCATCTGCTGAAAAGCCCATACTGACCCACATCCCGCAAGGGAATCATTTTGTGTGGGCTGATTCGACAGACCCGCACGATCACCTTAAAATGCTGGACCGGATGGCGACACTGCCAAGGGTCGGCGTTGTGAAAAAAGGTTCCGGAACCACGGAACCGCAACGAAAAGGAAAGTGACACGTGGCACGTATTGCCGGCGTAAATATCCCGACTGCAAAGCGGGTACCAATCGCCCTTACCTATATCACCGGAATCGGAAACACCTCGGCTGCGGCCATCTGCGAAGCGGTCGGCATTGAGCTGACCCGCCGGGTGAACGAACTGAGCGATGCAGAGATTCTGAAAATCCGCGAGCATATCGACGCCAATTTCCAGGTCGAAGGCGACCTGCGGCGCGAAGTGCAGATGAACATCAAGCGTCTGATGGACCTTGGTTGTTATCGCGGCCTGCGTCATCGTCGTAAGCTGCCGGTTCGTGGCCAGCGTACACACACCAACGCACGTACCCGCAAAGGCCCCGCAAAGGCCATTGCTGGCAAAAAGAAATAGGGGGTCTGATCAATGGCACGCGATAAGACAAAAACCCGCCGTAAGGAACGCAAGAACATCGCCGCTGGTGTGGCGCATGTGAGCAGTACCTTCAACAACACCAAAATCCTGATTTCGGATGTCCAGGGCAACGCAATTGCCTGGTCGTCAGCCGGAACCATGGGGTTCAAAGGCAGCCGGAAATCGACGCCCTATGCGGCGCAGATGGCAGCCGAAGACGTTGGTAAAAAGGCACAGGAACACGGCGTCAAAACGCTTGAGGTCGAAGTTCAGGGGCCGGGTTCGGGTCGTGAATCGGCCCTGCGCGCGTTGGCTGCTGCTGGGTTCAACATCACGTCGATCCGTGATGTGACGCCGATGGCGCATAACGGCTGTCGTCCGCCGAAACGCCGCCGCGTTTAAGTCGAGTAATTTTGCTGGGGCTGCGATTTTCGCGCGGCCCCAGTTCGTCATTTTGAAACCTCGGGCGTCTGCGTCTTTCGGACATGGGATGCAGACAAGAATGGAGGGACCGCATGATCCATAAAAATTGGGCAGAACTGATCAAACCAACCCAGCTTGACGTCAAGCCGGGCAATGATCCTGCACGCAAAGCCACCGTCGTTGCCGAACCGCTGGAGCGCGGCTTTGGTCTGACGCTGGGCAACGCCCTGCGCCGTATCCTGATGAGCTCCCTGCAAGGGGCCGCCATCACATCGGTGCAGATCGACAACGTTTTGCATGAATTCTCGTCCGTCGCCGGTGTGCGCGAGGACGTGACCGACATCATCCTGAACCTCAAGGGCGTGTCGCTGCGCATGGAAGTCGAAGGGCCAAAGCGCCTGTCGATCAATGCCAAGGGCCCGGCTATCGTCACCGCCGCCGACATTAGCGAAAGCGCCGGCATCGAAATTCTGAACGGCGATCACGTGATCTGCCATCTGGACGACGGGGCCGACCTTTTCATGGAACTGACGGTGAATACCGG
>DAOUPC010000041.1 GCA_030626365.1 Paracoccaceae bacterium | reverse complement strand
GGGCCGCCCCTAGCTGCTGTAGGGGTCCAGTGAATCGCGCAGGCCGTCCCCCAGAAAGTTAAACGCCAGAACGATGACAATGATCGGCAGCATGGGAATTGCGGTCCAGGGATAGATCTCGATGCTGGCCAGGTTCTGCGCATCATTCAGCATCACCCCCCAACTGACCGCAGGGGCCCGCAGGCCAAGCCCCAGAAACGACAGCGCCGTTTCCCCCAGGATCATCGCCGGAATCGACAACGTGGCGCTGGCAATCAGGTGGGACATGAAATTGGGCAGCAGGTGCTTGCGGATCACACGCGACGAACTGGCCCCCATCATCTCGGCCGCGCGCACGTATTCCTCTTCCCGCAAGCTCAGGAATTTGGCCCGCACGGCCCGCGCGAGTCCGGGCCAGTCAAGTATCCCCAGGATGACCGATATGATAAAGAAAACCGCCACCGGGCCCCAGTTTGACGGCACCGCCGCCGACAGCGCCATCCAAAGCGGCAGTTCCGGCAGGCTGCGCAGGATTTCAATCACCCGGTTGATCACCCAGTCGATCTTGCCCCCGAAATAACCGGCGATACTGCCAAAACCAATCCCCATGATGAAAGACACCGTGATGCCAATCAGCCCCACGGTCAGCGACAGTTGCGCGCCATAAGATATTCGCGAAAACACATCCCGGCCCAGCCGGTCCGACCCCCACAGAAACACCGTGGCCCCGTCGGGGGCGCAGAACAGATGGCGGCTGGTTCTGAACAGCCCGGACAGCTTATAGGTGCCCGCCTCGCAGAAAAACTCAAGCGGCATGGGCCGGGTTTCATCGGCCACAAACTTCCATTGAAAGGTTTCCAGATCGGCCTCAGAGGTAATGGCATAGACGAACGGGCCGATGAATTCGCCCTCGTGCATCCAGTTCACCGACTGGGGCGGCGCATAAAGGTGGTCCGGGTTGCGTTCGTTCGGGGTATAGGGCGCGATGAACCCGGCAAAGGGCAGCATCAGATAAGACACCAGCAACAGGATGCCTGACAACAACCCCAGCCGGTGGCGTTTGAACTTGCGCCAGACCAGCACCATGTTGGGCGCATCCATATCCTGGCGCTCGATCGTTTGCAGGTTGGCATCCCGGTCATAGGGCGCATCATCGACATAGCGGCCATCAGGCAGTTCGGTCATGTTTCGCGCCCCTCGTACTGGATACGCGGGTCAAGCAGCACCAGCAGCACATCGGAAACCATCGTCCCCACCAGCGTCAGCAACGCGACAAACATCAGCACAAAACCGGACAGGAACAAATCCTGCGTCTTAAGCGCCGTCAGCAAGGTCGGGCCGATGGTTTGCAGGCCCAGAACCACCGACACCAGAACCGACCCCGATATCATCGAAGGCAGCAGGTTGCCGATATCGGCGACAAACGGGTTGAACGCCATGCGCAGCGGGTATTTGGTCAGCATCCGTACCGGGTGCATCCCTTTGGCGATGGCGGTATCCACATAAGGTTTGCCCAACTCGTCCAGCAGGTTGGCCCGCAGGCGCTGCATCATGCCCGCCGCCCCCGAGGTGCCGATCACGAAGGTTGGCACGATCAGGTGGATCAGGATGGATTTGGTTTTTTCCCAACTCATCGGCTCGCCCTCGTAAATCGGGTCCATAAGCCCGCCGATGGGCAGGTCAAAGTATTTGTGACCGTAATAGAACATGATCAGCGCCAGCAGAAAGTTGGGTGTGGCCAGCCCCAGATAACCAACAAAAGCCGAGGTATAATCAACCCATGTCTTGGATTTTGCCGCCGCCAGAACCCCCAACGGCAGGGCAACCATATAGACAAACAGAACCGCCGCTAGATTGACCAGAACCGTCAGCCACAAGGTATCGCCGACGATCTCGGCCACTGGGTTGTCAAATTCGAATGACCAGCCAAAGTTGCCCTGAATCAGCCCGGAAAACCCATGCGGGCCGGGGATAAAGCCGATCCAGATCAGATATTGCTGGTACAGGGGCCGGTCCAGCGCATATTCGGTGCGCAGAAACTCGGCCTTGGCCACGCCGGCGGACTGGCCGGTGGCGCGCAATTCGGCGATCTGGTTGCTCAGGTAATCGCCGGGCGGCAGGTTGATGATGACAAACACCAGCCCGGACACAACCAGCAGCGTCAGCAGCATGGTTGCGAACCGATAAAGCGCATAGCGCAATATGGCCATTAATTGCCTCCGTCGTCAGAAAAGAAGAATTCGTCAGGCCGGTGGATGCCAAAATGCGCCCCCGGGTCCCAGGCCCAGATGCCTTTTTTGGGTACGTTTCGCAGGTTAAGGTTGACCACAACCGGCTGCGGGGCCTCGGCCAGGATACCGATGCCATATATCTGGTCGGCGTGAATTTTCAGCATTTCACGCCAGGCCGCTTCGCGTTCCTGCTCGGATGTGGCGCGGTCCCAGATCAGGGCCAGTTCCATCAGGCGCTGTGCCTCGGGCAGGTCGGGGGCTTCGCCGACTTCGCCATTGGTCTGGAAATACTGACCCCATTTAGGCCAGGCAAAGAATTCCTGATAGCGCGGCGCAAGATAGTCGGGCGATGTATAGGTCTGGGGAATACCGTTATCCCAACCAAACCAGACCGCCGCCATGGTGGTCCCGGCATAGATACGGTTGCGCAGAATGTCCCGGTCAAGCGGGCGCATCACCAGTTTCACACCGATGTCGCGCCAGTTATCCATGATGATTTGCAGGGCATTTTCGACCTCTTGCCGCTCGCCTGCGGTTTCGATGACAATCTCCATCGGGCGCCCGTCGGGCAGCAGGCGGATGCCGTTTCCGGCGCGCTTTGTCAGCCCCGCCTGATCCAGCAGGGCATTTGCCTGATCCATGTCATAGGCGGCCCAGGCATCACGGTTGGCCTGATCAAAGAACGGGCTGGACGGCAGAACGGTCATCGCGCCCGGCTTGGCCAGCTTGAAATACAGCGCCTTGTTGATCGTATCGCGGTCAATGCCCAGCGACAGGGCACGCCGCACCCGCACATCACGCAGCACCGCACGCCATTGCGCATCATTATAGTTCAGGTTGGGATAGATGGCGATTTGCGACGCGGCCCCGTTGCTCCAGAGGTAGGTCTTGTAATTGCCGCCATCTGCCTCGCCTTTGCGCAGGATGGCGATATCACGAAAATCAAGGCCCCGGCTTTGCAGATCGGCCTGTCCGGCGTTGGATTTGGCGGCAACCAGCCCGCCGCTGACGATCTCCATCTCGATGATATCGATATAGGGCAACTGCACGCCGTTCGTGTCAATCCGGTGATAATAGGGATTGCGAACGAAAATGTGCCGGATTTTCTTACCCGAGGTCGCATTCATCCAGGGCTGCAATGTGGGCAGGCGGTGATTGTCGAACTTATACATGTTGTCGCGCTTGTTATGCAGCGCGGCCCAGCTTTTGACACGGGCATCATCGACCTCAATGGCCAATGCGGCGGGGTCGGCGTATTTTTCGTGGTATTGTTTCAGGAAATGCGCCGGGCGATAGATGAACGGCGGGCGCGCCTGTGCCAGCGTCTGAAGAAAGTTGGGGTTCGGGTCATCCCAGGCGTAGATCACCGTGGTTTCATCAGGAAAGGTGACGGTCGGCAACTTGCCTTCGATCCGCAGGAAATCCGGTGGCCCCGATGGGCTGAGCTTTTCGTTATTGGCGACATCGTCCCACCAATAGGCGAAATCAGCCGAGGTAAACAGATGACCGTCAGACCAGCGGTGACCGGGGCGCAGATGCAGGGTGAATGTTTTGAAATCCTGATGTTCGTACGCGGCCAGAAGGTCGGGCATCAGCGTATAGTCATGGTCATACCCCACCAGCCGCGCATAGCCATAGACCACCATCTGGCGGATGTCCTTGGAGCGGGTGACCATGGTGTTAAGCGTCCCGCCCTGATGGCCCATCGCCCGCCCCTTGGCAGCCAGATCCGCAATCAGTGGCACGGTTGGAAGGCGTTCGGCGACCGGGGGCATATCACCCCGGCTGACTTCGTCCTGCCAAAAGGTGCTTTCCTGCAACTCGGGGCCGGCACTGAGCGCAATCGGGGCAAGCAGACCCAGAAACAGGGCCGGAATCAAGCGCGGAAACAGGGCCAGAATCGGGCGTGAAATTGCAAAAAGGGTTCGCGGGAAATCATACATGACAACGCACCTTGTGGCCGGGTTCCAGTTGGGTAAGCGACGGTATCACATCGTCGGTGAAACGAAAGGCCTCGGGCCAGCTATCGGCGCTGCCGGCCCCCTGCGCCACCAGTTTCAGGTTGATGGGCCGGTCGATATCCGGCGTTGGCTGGGCCGCGATCAGCGCCTTGGTATAGGGATGTTTGGGATTATAGAACAACGTATCCGGCGGGGCCTGTTCGACCACCAGCCCCTGACGCATCACCGCCACCTCGTCTGCGATGCGTGCCACCACCGCCAGATCATGGCTGATGAACAGATAGGAAAGGTTCATCTTATCGCGGATATCTTCCAACAGGGTCAGTATCTGATCCTGCACACTGACATCCAGCGCCGAGGTCGGTTCGTCACAGACCAACAGCGACGGATCAAGCATCAGCGCGCGGGCAATCGACAGGCGCTGACGCTGGCCACCGGAAAAAGCGTGCGGAAACCGTTTCAACATGCCCTCGTTCAGCCCGACCTGACGCAGCATCGCCACCGCCTTGTCATACTGTTCGGCGCGCGACCCGATATTATGAATTTCCAACGGTTCAGTCATCGCCGCCTGAATGCGCATGCGCGGGCTAAGCGACGAATAGGGGTCCTGAAACACCATTTGCGCCTGCCTCTGGAATGCGGTGCGGGCAGCGCGGTTCATCTTGTGTACCGCAACCGGTTCCCCGTCAGGGTTCGAGCGGAACAGGACCTCGCCCCCTTCATCCGGCGGTTCGGCCCCCAGCGCAACCCGCGCGGCGGTTGTCTTGCCCGACCCGCTTTCGCCGACAATGGCCAATGTCTTGCCACGTGGCAGGTTCAGGTCAACACCACGGCAGGCATGGATCAGCACGTCCGGCTTGAACATGGACGAGGCGCGCAGGGTATAGGTCTTGGATACGGATTTCAGTTGCAGGATCAGGTCATCATCCGGCATTGGCGGGGCCAGTTTCGGCGTGGCGGGAATGGTCGGTGCCGCATCAAAAAGCTGTTGCGTATAAGGGTGTGCCGGCGCGCGCAGCAATGGTTCTGCGGCCCCGGATTCCATCACCCGGCCCTTGCGCATCACCACCACCTGTTCGGCCATGTTGGCAACCACGCCCAGATCGTGGGTGACAAGGACCATCGCCATGCCGGTTTCGCGCTGCAAATCCTTCATCAGTCCCAGAACCTGCGCCTGTGTGGTCACATCCAGCGCCGTGGTCGGTTCATCGGCAATCAGCAGGTCGGGCTTTGACACCATCGCCATGGCGATCATCGCCCGCTGCTGCATCCCGCCCGACAATTCAAACGGATAGGACCGATAGGCGCGTTCCGGGTCGGGAAACCCGACCTTTTCAAAGGTGTCCAGAACTTCGCGCCGGGCGCTTTTTTCGCTGGCACCACGGTGTATCCACAGCACCTCGGCCACCTGATTGCCGATCCGGTGCAGTGGCGACAGCGAACGCATGGGTTCCTGAAAGATCATCGATACCAGATTGCCGCGCACCTTGCGCATCGCCCGGTCGCCAAGCGTGCTTAGTTCGATCAGGCCGTCCGGGCCGTTCAGCGTCACCCGCCCCGTACGAATCTGCGCAACGCGCGGCAGTATCCGCAGCACGGCACGGCAGGTCACGGTCTTGCCGGACCCGGATTCGCCGACCAGCGCCAGCGTTTCACCCGGATGCACCTTGAAACTGATGTTCTTGACCACGGATTCACCACGGCCAAAACCGACGCTCAGATCCTCGACTGTCAATAAAGGGGTCATTCAGCCAATCCCGACTGGCTGTGTAAATGGTAAAACAGTAATATCGTCACCCCCCTGTACACTGTCAGCTTTGCTTGGCGTGCCTCTATAGTCAAACACATTTCTGGGTGGGGCGGGCCGGCGGTGTGAATGGGCGGGCAGGATCATTGTTGCTCTACACATTCCCCCCGATCTTTGACATGACAGGCCCATTCTGGCCGACCCGGCCATCAACAGGAGTTGCCAGCCATGAGCCGTTTAGACCTATTTATCGACCGCATGGTGTCGCAACGCGCCTGTCTGGATGCCGCGATCACACAGACCGCCGCAATGACCGGCCCGGTTTTTGAACTGGGGCTGGGCAATGGGCGGACCTATCACCACCTGCGCGAACGGATCACGGACAGGAACATCTTTGTGTTCGAACGTGCGATTGCCTCGCATCCTGATTCGACCCCCCCCGAAGAACAGGTCATTCTGGGCGATGTGAACGAAACGCTGATCCAGGCGCTGACCCGATTCGGGCCGACAGCCAGCCTGATTCATGCGGATCTGGGCGGCCATAACCGCGAAAAGAACGACGCATTTGCCCGCAAGGTTTCCCCGCTGGTCGAACCGCTGCTTGCGCCGGGCGGGCTGATGGTTGCCAGTGACCGGATGTATTTCGAGGGTCTGAAGGAAATACCGCTGCCCAAGGGCGCGCTCGAAGGGCGCTGTTTCATCTATCAGCGATAAGACCCCACGTTTGGGCATTTTGGAAAAATGCCAGCCCCCGCCCGCCCCACGGCGGGGGCTTTGCAACGGTGCATCTGATTGATTTGTCCTATGTTTTTCGCACCACAGTGAACTTGGCTGCCGGAATGCAGGCCCCCACCCGGGCGGGGGCTGACATTTTTCCAAACCAGATGGGTTATTCAGAGGTTCCCCAAGGTTTCCCCAAGGTTTCCCTGTCGGTGAAAACCCGCTACCCATGCGGGGACATTAGCAGGACCCATTCCATGACCGCACCCCTTCACAACATCCCGTTCAATGCGCTTGAAATCGGGATGGAGGCCGAACAGACCCGCACCCTGCGGGCCGATGATCTGTATATATTCGCCAATTCGTCGGGCAATCTGAACCCGATGCACCTGCCGGATGAGGATGGCGATGGCCACCCCGAGGCACTGGCACCCGGCATGTGGGTGGCCGCGCTGATCTCGGCCGTTCTGGGGTGCAAACTGCCCGGGCCGGGCACGGTTTATCATTCCCAAAGCCTGCGGTTTGTGGGGCGCGCACATGCGGGCGATACCCTGACCGTAAAGCTGCGCCTGACCGGCAAGGGCGATAACCGGCTGGTGCGCTTTGATACCTGGGTCGAAGCCGCAGATGGCACCCGTATCCTTGAGGGCGAAGCCGAGGTGTTTGCCCAGGAAAACCCGATAACATTCACCGCCGATGACCTGCCGGGGCTGACCGTTCAGCGGCATGTGCATTTTGACCGCCTGCTAGGCATGACCAGGCCATTACCGCCAATCCCCACAGGGGTTGTGGCCCCCGAAAGCCCCGCCGCGCTGGCCGGGGCGATACTGGCCGCGGAACACACGCTGATCGACCCGATCCTGATCGGGGACCCGCGCAAAATCGCGGCAGCCGCCGAACAGCAGGGGCTGGATCTGGGCAATTACCGGATTATCGACCAGCCCGACCATCAACAGGCCGCGGCCCACGCCGTGGCGCTGGTGAACGAAGGGCGGGCGGGGGCCGTCATGAAGGGGCATTTGCACACCGATGTGCTGCTGGGCGAAATCATCAAGCGCAACGGGGGCCTGCGCACCAAACGCCGCCTTAGCCACGTCTTTGTAATGGATGTGCCGGGGCTGGATCATTTGCTGATGGTGACAGATGCCGCGATCAACATTGCCCCCGATCTGATGGCCAAGGCCGACATCATCCAGAACGCGATTTACCTGGCCCATGCCCTGGGCATTGACGAACCCAAGGTGGGGGTGTTGTCGGCGGTGGAAAAGATCAACCCGGCAATCCCGTCAACGCTGGATGCGGCGATCCTGTCCAAGATGGCGGATCGCGGGCAGATCAAGGGCGGGCTGGTGGACGGGCCGCTGGCGATGGACAACGCGATTGACCTTAAGGCGGCGGCAACCAAGGGCCTTCACAGCCTTGTGGCCGGGCGGGCCGATATTCTGGTCGCCCCCAACATGGAGGCCGGCAACATGCTGGCCAAGGAACTGACCTATCTGGCCCACGCGGAAACCGGCGGCATCGTGATGGGGGCCAAGTGCCCGGTCATCCTGAACAGCCGGGCCGATGATGATCAGGCGCGGCTGGCCTCCTGCGCGATTGCCGCCCTTTGCGCCGAAAGAACCCGCAAATGACCGCAATCCTGACCCTGAATGCCGGCAGTTCATCGATCAAGTTCGCGGTGTATCTGACCGGTGCCGGGGCAGAACCCACGCTGTTGCAGGCCGGGCAGGTCGAAAACCTTGGCCCCGCCGCACGGCTGGTGCTGAAGGGGGACACGGCACAGACCACCGACATCGGCCCCGCCGATCACGCCAGCGCCGTCCCGGCGATCCTGCGCGCACTGAAACCGGTGTTGCAGGGCCGCGTTGTGACCGGTGTTGGCCACCGCATCGTGCATGGCGGCAAGACCTTTGGCGCGCCGGTCCGCCTGACCAAGGACGTGCTTGACCAGCTTGGGTCATTCATCCCCCTTGCCCCGCTGCACCAGCCGCACAATCTGGCGGCAATCCGGGCGGCGCAGGCGGCCTTTCCGGGCGCGGTGCAGGTCGGCTGCTTTGATACCGCGTTTCACAAGGGCCATCCGTTCGTGAATGACACATTCGCCCTGCCGCGCCGGTTTTATGATCAGGGTGTGCGCCGGTACGGGTTTCACGGGCTGTCTTATGATTACATCACCTCTTGTCTGCGCCGGGACTGGCCGGGACTGGCCAAGGGCCGGGTGGTGATTGCCCATCTTGGTAACGGGGCGTCGATGTGCGCGCTAAAGGACGGGCGCTCGGTCGGGTCGACCATGGGGTTCTCGGCGCTGGACGGGCTGCCGATGGGCACGCGCTGTGGTCAATTGGACCCCGGTGTGCTGCTGTATCTGATGCAACAGGGCATGGATAGCGATGAAATCAGCCGGATACTTTACACCGAAAGCGGGCTGAAGGGCCTGTCGGAACTTAGCCATGACATGCGTATCCTGCTGGCATCCGATGACCCCAAGGCACGCGAGGCCATTGATTATTACGTGTTCCGCATCCGGCGTGAACTGGGCGGGATGGCGGCCGTTCTGGGCGGGCTGGACGGTGTGGTGTTCTGTGGTGGAATTGGCGAAAATGCCGCCGAAATCCGTGCGGATGTGATTGACGGCATGGGGTTTCTGGGCCTGTCACTGGACGCGCATGCCAACATGGCCGGCAAAACCCGGATCGGGACCGGCCCAACAGAGGTTCTGGTGATCCGTACCGACGAGGAACGGGTCATTGCCCGTGCAGTTGTCCGCGAACTGGGCCCGCAATGGCCACATAATAACACTGCCAAAGGAGACATCACCGATGCTGTTTTATGACTGTTCAACCGCCCCCAACCCGCGCCGCGCGCGCATGTTCATCGCCGAAAAGGGGCTAAAGATCGAAACCCACGACATCTCGATCGCCAAAAGCGAACAGTTGCGACCTGATTTTCTGGCCATCAACCCGCGCGCCACGATCCCGGTGCTGGTCACGGAAAGTGGCGCGGTTCTGACCGAGAACCTCGGGATCGCGGCCTATCTCGAAGCAACTTTCCCGGAACCGCCGCTGATGGGGCGGACCGCGGACGAAAAAGGCGCGGTGGCGATGTGGAACGCCATTGTCGAACAACAGGGCGGATGGCCCATTGCCGAGGTGCTACGCAACACCAACCCGGCGATGAAGGACCGCGCCATCCCCGGCCAGACCAATTTCGAACAGATCCCGGCGCTGGCCGAACGGGGCATGGCACGTGTCGATCTGTTTTTTGATCTGCTCGAGGGGCGGCTGACGCAAAGCAAATTCCTGGCGTTGGATCAATTCACGCTGGCCGACATCACGGCGTTTGTGTTTGTCGACTTTGCCCGGGTGATCCGCCGGCGGATCCCGCAAACCAACCCGGCCACTCTGGCTTGGTTCGAGGCGATCAAATCTCGGCCCAGTGCCGCGCTTTGACGTGGAGGAACTATTGAGGCTGCCGGCTGGTTGCGGCTGAGTGGCACGAAACCCTGACCGCTAAAGGAGCGATCCCCATGTCCGACGCCTATATTGTCAGCGCCACCCGCACCGCCGGGGGCAAACGTGAGGGGCGGCTTTTTGGCTGGCATCCGGTTGATCTGGCCGCCGCCGTGCTGGACGAAGTCGTGGCCCGCGCCGGCCTGCCCGGCGAGGCGGTGAATGATGTGATCATGGGATGCGTCAGCCAGGTTGGCGAACAAGGGCTGCATGTGGGGCGCAACGCGGTGCTGGCCTCGAACCTGCCGCAATCGGTGCCGGCTGTCAGCATCGACCGTCAGTGCGGGTCGTCCCAGCAGTCGATCCATTTTGCCGCGCAGGCCGTCATGGCCGGGGTGCAGGATGTGGTCATTGCTGCCGGAGTCGAAAGCATGAGCAGGGTGGCGATGGGCACGTCGGGCAAGTGGAGCAAGATGCCCGAACCCGGAAGCGCCACCAGCCCGCAGATTGCTGCGAAATACCGCGATCCAAGGTTCAGTCAGTTCACCGGGGCCGAGATGATTGCCAGGAAATGGGACCAGTCACGCGATGATCTGGATACCTTTGCGCTGGAAAGCCACCGTCGGGCCGTGGTTGCCACGGACACTGGCGCGTTTGGGACCGAAGTGTTGGCGCTAACAGTCAACGTCGATGGTCAGAGTGTGTGGCATACCAATGACGAAGGCATCCGGCGCGACGCGACGATGGACAGCATGGGCAAGGTCCGCACATTGGTTGAAAATGGTTGCATTACTGCCGCCAACGCCAGCCAGATATGCGATGGAGCGGCGGCAGTCATGATCGCCTCTGAACGGGCGGTCAGGGAACAAGGGCTGACCCCGCTGGCGCGTATCCACCATATGGAAGTCACGGCGGGCGATCCGGTGATCATGCTGGAAGAACCGTTGTTTGCCACCGACCGAGCGTTGGAACGGGCGGGTATGAAGATTGGCGATATCGACCTGTTTGAAGTGAATGAGGCTTTTGCCCCGGTGCCGCTGGCTTGGCTGGCCCGCACCGGTGCCGACCCGGCGCGGCTGAACGTCAATGGTGGCGCGATTGCGCTGGGTCATCCGCTGGGCGGGTCCGGGGCCAAGCTGATGACCACGCTGGTACATGCCCTGAAGGCACGCGGATTGCGCTATGGATTGCAGACCATGTGCGAGGGCGGCGGTATCGCCAACGTGACCATCATCGAGGCGCTGTAGCCGAATTCGGGGCTATGCCGGGCGTACAGACTGCGTACATGCGCGTGACCACCGGATACCGGGGCCTCTTTCCTTTCAGGATGGGAGGGGTTTTTCTTTGCCGGGTTGCCCACTGGCTTTCGAGGTGGGTACGACCAGTTCGGTGCCGGATCGTAACAGCCAGATTGCCAGCAGCGGGAAACCGACCAGTTCCAGGATCATGGACGGAGCAATGTCGGCGCTGAGAATGATGTCGCTGCGCAGGGCGCTGAGCCGGAACAGGCCAGCGGCGGCGATCAGCGTGCACAGGATCATCAAGGTCGGGCGCAGCTGGCTGAGCCAGAACCCGCCGGTCAGGAAGGTGACGCCGACGCCGAACCAGAGCCCGCCAATAAAGCGGACATGGCTGTCCTGAACCCAAAAGCTCGGGGCATCAGTAATGGTGACAAAATCGCGCGCGCCCTGCCAGCCCAGCGTCAGTATGCCGCCCAGGCCGATGTTCAACCCCAGAATGATGATTGCGAATCCGGTCAGGGCGACAACAATATTCAGTAATTTGGTCTGTTTCATCTCTGGCTCCGTCATGGGTAAGGGTGGTTTTTTATTAAATTAGTACATGTTCTATAATACTGAGGATTTGACAGCGCAAGTATTAATTGTAACAAGTACCAACAAAATAGGAGCAAGAGGCATGACAAAGAAATCCGGTCGCCCGCCGCGCAGTCCGGCCGAAATTGCGCTGATGCGTTCCAAAATCGCCAATCACGCCCAAAGGTTGTTTCGAGATGAGGGGTTTGAGGCGGTGTCGATCCGGCGACTCGCCAAAGAGGTTGGTTGTGCGCCGATGACGATTTATGCACATTTCGACAGCAAGACGGACATTCTGCACCATCTGTGGGGGGATGTCCTGGATGGGCTGTTTGCCGGGATCAACGAGCAACTGGCGTGGGTTGAAGACCCGGTCCAACGTCTGAACATCGCGGCGCAAGGCTTTGTGGATTATTGGCTGACCCAACCAGAGCATTTCCGGTTGGTGTTCATGTCCAGCGATGTCAGCCGAGCCGATGTAGGACTGTTTATGGAGGAAACCAGGACGCTGCGGTATTTTGCGTTTCTGTCCGATTTGATTCAGGCGGCGCTGCCGGGGCAGGCGGATGTGAAATGCAAGGCAGATACTTTGGTGGCGGGCATGATTGGCATTGCCCTGTGCCTGAACACAATTCGGGATCATTCCTGGAGCACGGCGCGGTCAATGACCAGCGCGCTGGTGGCGGGGTTGCTTGTGACCTGAAATTGTCTGGACTGTCCGCTGACCAAGCCCGCAGGTGAATTCAATTGAACGCAACACTCTCAAGGTTACGCGTGTCAAATCCCCCTACCGCGCACCGGATATGTGGTCCGGAACGGGCCTTCCTGATACCGCGCACTGGGTCCCTGTTTTCCTTGC
>DAOUPC010000163.1 GCA_030626365.1 Paracoccaceae bacterium | reverse complement strand
TCCCTTGCCTCCCATTCCAGCCGTTCGATCGTCTCACCGGCATCGCGGTTCAGCCCGGTTTCACGATCAATATCACGACCCATCTGGTCGATCCGCGCATTCAGGGTTTCAATGGTCTGGCGCGCACGGTCCTCTTGGTCGGCCAGCGTGTCGCGCTGTACCATCAGGCGCTGCAATACGGCTGCCGCTATTGTCTCTTCTTCGCGCAGGGGCGGCAGGGCATCCTCGGCCATGCCGCGTGATTTGGCAGCCTGACGGGCATTGGTTTCGGCCCCGGCGGCCTCGGTCGTGCGCAGGCGCAACACATCTTCGGCTGCCGCGCGGGCCTCGTCCGCCTCTTTCCAGCGGCGATACAACAGCATCCCCTCGGCCAGTCGCAACTGTTCGCCAATCTCGCGATACCGCGCCGCCTGACGGGCCTGACGGGCCAGTTGTGACAATTGCGCGGCCAGTTGTTCCAGCACGTCATCCACGCGCCCCAGATTGGTTTCGGCCCCTCTCAGCTTTAATTCTGCCTCGTGGCGGCGCTGATAAAGGCCCGATATTCCGGCCGCTTCTTCCAAAATCCGGCGCCGCGCCTTGGGTTTGGCGTTGATCAGTTCGGCAATCTTGCCCTGCCCCACCAGCGCCTGCGAATGCGCGCCTGTGGAAACATCGGCAAACAGCATCTGCACATCGCGGGCGCGCGCATCGCGCGTATTGACCTTATAGGCACTGCCAACGTCGCGGGTGATCCGCCGCACGATATCCAGCGTATCGGATTCATTGAACCCGGACGGGGCCAGCCGCTCTGAATTGTCGACATGCAGGCTGACTTCGGCAAAATTGCGGGCCGGGCGGGTGGCGGCCCCGGCAAAGATCACGTCCTCCATGCCGCCGCCCCGCATCGCGGTGGGGCGGTTTTCGCCCATCACCCAGCGCAGCGCCTCAAGCAGGTTCGACTTGCCACAGCCATTGGGGCCGACAACCCCGGTCAGACCATCCGCGATGGTCAGGTCGGTCGGATCAACAAAGCTTTTAAAGCCGGTCAGTCTGAGTTTGGAAAAACGCAATCGCGCGGACCTGTCCTGATTCCTGTGAACCTGAAATGTGCGGTTTTAAGGGGGGGTGAGTCAACGAATTACCTCTGCATATGGTCAAATCGGCAAAGTTATCCACACTATATTGAGAAATTCACAGGTTTTTCCGGTATACGCCCGCTGCCCTGCCCACCGCGCCAACGTGATGAAAGCCCGTCAAAGCCGCAAGGATGGTTCCCCTGCAAGTTACCCCAAATTATCCCGGCCCCGGATCACATTCGAACGCGGCATAATCCCGACCGGGGCCCTCATTTACCCACTGGCTGACCTCAAGACAGGAAAATGAGGTGATACCCGTTGGCACGATCCAACCGGGCGCGCGCCCCCCGCAGGCCAGAACACCCGTCGCCAGCGCCTGATCCCCGGCCACCTTGCTCACCTTGCAACCACTCACCTGTGCCATGGCGAACCCTGCCCGGCCACGGATCGGGCCAAAACGGGGGGCATATTGGTGATTGACCCGCACGGCCTCGGCCAGATTGCCGCGAACCCGCACATCAAAAACACTGCCATCAACCACCACACGCGTCACAACCGCACCGCGAAAATGCGGGCTGGGCGTGTTGCACGCCGCCAGAACCAAAACTAATACCACCATCCGCCACATGCCGTGACTGTGCGCGCATATGGTTAACAAACCCTTTCACTGACAATGCCAACCCAGCAAAACCGGTTGTGATACGCCGCATGTGGTCATATATTTTGACCAAAGCAAAAGACCCGCGCAAAATAAAACATCCGCAAAGCAAAAACCGCCATGCCGTTTCAAAAGGTCCAGTCAGAAAAGCTCTCGACTTCGGTGGTCCGCCAGATCGAACTGCTGATCCTGCGCGGTATCCTGCGCCCAGGTGAGCGGCTTACTTCGGAACGGGAACTGTCGGACCGTCTGGGCGTGTCGCGCCCGTCGCTGCGTGACGCTGTGGCCGTGTTGCAGGATCAGGGGTTGCTGAGCAGCCGCGCAGGGGCCGGCATCTTTGTCGCCAACGTCCTTGGATCGGCCTTTTCGCCCGCCCTGACCCGGCTGTTCGCCACCCATGACGAGGCCGTCTTTGACTATCTGTCCTTTCGCCGCGACATCGAGGCACTGGCAGCTGAACGCGCCGCACGGTTGGGTTCGGACAGTGATTTGCAGGTGATCCAGGCGATCTTTGACAAGATGGCCGCCGCCCGCACCCCCGAAGACGAGGCGCAGTTGGATGCGCAGTTTCACACGGCAATCATCGAGGCCAGCCATAATGTGGTGATGCTGCACATGATGCGGTCAATGTTCGAACTGCTGCAAACCGGCGTGTTCTACAACCGGCAGGTGATGTTCAAACAGCGCACCACACGGGCCGCGTTACTGGGCCAGCACCGCGCCATTAACGACGCCCTTCAGGCGCGTGACCCGCTGGCCGCCCGAACCGCAATCGAGGCCCATCTGGGGTTTGTCGAAACCGCGCTGGCAGACCAGAAAAAGGCCGAGCGGAACGAAACCGTCGCCCGCCAGCGCCTGGCCCATGAAACAAATCAGGACTAAGAAGGCGCTGCCGGAACCCGCCGGGGTTTGACGAAAAACCATCCGTTCAGGAAAATCAGCCCGGCAAGGCCCCGGTCAGCACATAGCGCAGGATTTCCACCACCTGACGTGGGTCTTTGGCAACCGCCAGCGCGGCCGCGTCCACTTCTTTCAGGGGGTGGTCAATATCGGGACCGTGCAGAATGATCAGCGACTTGCCCAGGGCGGCGGCATATCCCGCATCAAAGGCCGCGTTCCACTGTTTGTATTTGTCGCCAAACCGCACCACGACCACATCCGCGTCCTCGATTCCCTTGCGGGTACGGATCGCGTTGACCAGCGCACCTTTGCGGTCATGCCAATACTTGTCCGGCTCTGACCCCAGAATGGCCACGCCGCAATCATCGCTTGCACCGTGGTCTGTGACGGCAGAGTTGAACGTCACGTCCAGCCCCTGCGCCCCCTCGATTATCTGCTCGCGCCAATTGGTGTGGATTTCACCCGAAAGATAGACATTCAGCGGCATGGGAGCCTCCTGTTTTCAAAGTTGATGCTAGCTGCGCAGCACACCGCCGGTTGTCTTGCCGACCTTTGCGACGATCTTTGCGGCTACGGCCTCGATATCGGCCTCTTTCAGGGTCTTTTGCGTCGGCTGAAGCCGCACGGTAATGGCCAGGGATTTCTTGCCCTCGCCAACTGATCCACCGATGAATTCGTCGAATACCCGCACGTCTTCGATCAGCGCCTTGTCCGCCCCTGCGGCGGCATTGACCAGCTTCAGTGCCTCGACATCGGCATCGACCACAAAGGCAAAGTCGCGTTCAACCGCCTGCAGGTCGCGCATTTCCAGCGCACCGCGATTGGCCCCTGCCTTGCGCGCAAAGGGAACTTCGTCTGGCCAGATCGTAAAGGCCATCGCCGGGCCCTTGATGTTCATCGCGCTTAGCACACGGGGGTGCAGTTCCCCGAAAACGCCCAGTACCTTTTTCGGGCCAAGACAAATCTGCCCGTGCCGCCCCGGATGCCACCACCCTTGCGCGCCACGCAGGATCTGCACCTTTGCCGGGGCACCGATGGCCCCCAGCACGGCCTGAATATCCGCCTTGGCATCAAACACATCCACCGCGCGCGTGGTCCCGTGCGCATCGCGGGGACCGGTTTGACCGACCAGAATACCGCTGATCAGGTCATGCTGTTCGCCGGGTTCGCCACCGTGAAAGGCGGGGCCGACCTCGAACAGGGCCAGATCCATGAACCCGCGTGCCTGATTGCGCGCCGCGGCCTGTAACAGGCCGGGCAACAGCGCGGGGCGCAGGTGGCTCATCTCGGAACTGATCGGGTTTTCCAGCATCGTCGCGTCATCACCGCCACCAAACAGCGCGGCACTGGCCTGATCGATAAAGCTGTAGGTCACGCATTCATTATACCCCAGTGCCGCACAGGTACGGCGCGCCATCTGCACCCGGCGCTGGGCCGGGGTCATGACCGGTTTGGGAATGCCCGATGTCAGCCGTTTCAGCGGGCGGCCCTGCAACTTGGTCAGTGAGGCAATGCGCGCCACCTCTTCGACCAGGTCGGCCTCGCCCTGCACATCGGGGCGCCAACTGGGCACATGGGCCATGGTCCCTTCCAGCCGGAAACCCAGCCGGGTCAGGGTCTGGCGCTGTTCTGCCTCGGGGATGTCCATGCCAACCAGCGACTGCACCCGTTCGGTATCAAGGTGGTAGGCGCGTGAATGATCCGGCACATCGCCGGCGATCACCACCTCGGATGGCTCGCCCCCGCACAGATCAAGGATCATCCGGGTTGCCTGTTCCAGCCCTTCCAGGGTGAATTCCGGGTCCACCCCGCGTTCAAAACGATACCGCGCATCCGAGTTGATCCTGAGCGCGCGTCCCGTCAGCGCGATCTGAACATTGTCCCAGAACGCCGATTCAAGGAACACGTCAACCGTGTCTTCGGTCACGCCGGTGGCAAGGCCACCCATGATGCCGCCGATGCTTTCGGGGCCGGCATCATCCGAAATTATCATCATGCCCGGTGCCAGTGTGTATTCTTTGTCATCCAGCGCGGTCAGGGTCTCTGCGCCCTGCGCGCGATGCACCCGCAGGCCACCTTTGACCAGCCGTGCATCAAACACATGCAGCGGGCGGTTGTGATCGAACGTGAAAAAGTTGGTGATATCCACCAGCGCCGAAATCGGCCGCAGCCCGATGGCACGCAGCAGATCCTGCAACCATTGCGGCGACGGGCCATTCCTGACACCCCGGATCACCCGCCCGGCAAACAGCGGACAACCGTCAAGCGTATCTTCGTCGATTGCAACAGAGATCGGACAGGGAAAATCACCCTGTACCGGCGCATAATCCCGCACCTTCAGCGTGCCCAGACCGCGCGCGGCCAGATCACGGGCAATACCCTGCACGCCCAGCGCATCGGGGCGGTTGGGGGTGATGGCGATTTCGATCACCGGATCAACCTTTGCCGGATCGTTTTCGGCCAGCCAGTCGATGAACCGATCACCCACCTCGCCACTGGGCAACTCTATGATGCCGTCATGTTCGTCTGACAGCTCCAGCTCTTTTTCCGAGGCCATCATGCCAAAGCTTTCGATGCCACGGATTTTGCCGACGCCAATGGTGGTATCGATGCCGGGCACATAAACGCCGGGCTTGGCCACCACGACGGTAATGCCTTCGCGTGCGTTGGGGGCCCCACAGATGATCTGCAATTCGCCTTCGTCCGTGGCCACCTTGCAAATCCTCAGCCGGTCCGCATCGGGGTGCTGTTCGGCATGGGTGACATAGCCAAGCGTAAAATCGGCCAGCCGTTCGCCGGGGTTGATTATTTCCTCAACCTCAAGCCCCAGATCAGTCAGGGTTTCAGCGATCTCATCCACGGATGCATCTGTTTCAAGGTGGTCTTTCAACCAGGATAGCGTGAATTTCATAACCGGACCCTTACGCGAAAAAATCTTACTTCAGGCAATGGCAAAGAATGGCCCAAGGTTCAAGCGCAGGCTGGCTGAAACCCGCGCCCCTTTCAGGGATAGGACGGCGTGCGCCCCAGCAATTCGTCCAGTTGCCGGGCGATCCAGCCATGCGGAATGAAATGCCCGCCCTTGTGGATATCCAGCGTGATCTTGCCGTCCCCTGCGCAACCATCCCAAACGGTGCGACGGAACTCAAGAAAACTGACGGCCCGCCACCGGCCGGCATCCTGCCCGTCACCACACCCGAACTTTTGGCGCCACAGGGCCACGGGGTGGGTTTCGTCCCCACCCGGCCCCATGGGGAAATCCATGACCGTATCACGCAGCCCATGCACATGACGCACCTCGCGCGGGCCTTGCGGGCAGTCTTCGGATTGGTTGATCGTGCCGGACACAGCCAAAAGGGCGGCCACGCCATTGCCGTTTTCACAGGCATAGCGCCAGGCCATCGCGGCCCCATAGGAATAACCGGACACGAATATACGGGAACGGTCGATCGGATAGCGTTTTGCGGCGTCTTCAATCACGACGGCCCCAAAGGCAACATCATCGCTCTGGTTATCCCAGAAATTCCATGTCCGGTGATTGCCATTGGGGGCAAGCAACAGCACACCGCGCCGCCGCGTGGCCCCGGATATGCGGGCGTGTTTCACCGCCAGCGACCCCTGACGCTGCCAGCCGTGAAAATGCAGCATGACCGGCAGGGGCGTAACCCCGTCCCATCCATCGGGTTCCTTGACGTGATAGGACCGCCCGCCAATCTGACAGGCGATTTCGGCGTGACAGGGTTGTGCGGGTGCTGATGCGGGCCACAAAAGGGCGCTCAGGGCAAAGAGATGGCGGATTTTCATTCGCGCGACATTAGCGGCGTGGCAGACGGTGTCACCTCACATGTGTGTGGGGCGACTGCGACCCTCGGATCTTTTGGGTGGGCCTTTGATACCGCCCAGCAACCTGACAACGAAAAAGGCCGCCCCGGATCAGGGCGGCCTTTATCATTTACTGTCCCGGTAGGGAGATCAGGCTGCCAGTGCGGCCTGTGCCTTGGCGACGATCGC
>DAOUPC010000161.1 GCA_030626365.1 Paracoccaceae bacterium | reverse complement strand
TGCGCTTGCCATGGCGCTGAACGTGGTTGGCCTGATGAACATCCAGTTCGCGGTCAAGGACGGTGACATTTACCTGATCGAGGTCAACCCAAGGGCCTCGCGTACCGTGCCCTTCGTCGCCAAAGCCACCGACAGTGCCATCGCATCCATCGCCGCGCGTGTCATGGCCGGTGAACCGCTGTCCAACTTCCCCCAGCGCGCACCCTACAAGGACGTCAATTACGATACCACGCTGCCGCTGGCCGACCCGCTGACGCTGGCCGATCCCGACATGCCGTGGTTCTCGGTCAAAGAGGCGGTGTTGCCCTTTGCCCGCTTCCCCGGCGTCGATACGATCCTTGGCCCGGAAATGCGTTCCACCGGCGAAGTCATGGGCTGGGACCGCGATTTTCCGCGCGCCTTTCTCAAGGCGCAGATGGGCGCGGGCATGGTTCTTCCTTCATCGGGTCGTGCCTTTATCTCGATCAAGGACGCAGACAAAACCCCCGAAATGCTCGAAGCGGCATCCACCCTATCGGCCCTCGGGTTTACCCTTGTGGCCACCCGTGGCACGCAAGACTGGCTGGATGCCAACGCCATCACCTGCACCTTGGTCAACAAAGTCTATGAGGGCCGCCCAAACATCGTCGACATGTTAAAGGACGGGGACATTCAGTTGGTGATGAATTCGACCGAAGGCACCCAGGCGGTCGAGGATTCCAAAGACATCCGTACCGTTGCCCTGTATGACAAGATACCATATTTCACCACGGCCGCGGGGTCACATGCGGCGGCACTGGCGATCAAGGCGCAGGCCGAAGGCGACATTTCGGTCAAGGCATTGCAGGGCTGATTTTACATAATTGAGGTTCCCATGACCCAGATCATCCCGTCTCTTGCGGACGTATCTGACCGCTACAGGGCGCTGTTTGTCGACCTGTGGGGCTGTGTCCATGACGGCGTGCAGGCCCTGCCGGACGCCGTGCGCGCGCTTCAGGATTATCGCGCGCGGGGTGGCATCGTGGTTCTGGTTACCAACTCGCCCAAACCGCGTGCCGGGGTCCGGGAACAACTGACCCGGTTCGGCGTGCCCGAAGACGCCTGGGATACCATCGCCAGTTCGGGCGACAGCGCGCGTTCGGCCATGTTTCTGGGGGCCGTTGGCAACAAGGTCTGGTTCATGGGGGAAGAGGCGCGGGATGCCGGGTTCTTTGAACCCATCACGGTGATCGATGCCCCCCAAACCATCACCCGTGTACCGCTGGAACAGGCCACCGGTATCGTCTGTTGCGGCCCATTTGACCCGATGGTGGACCCGGATGTGAACCGGCCACAGTTCCTTTATGCCAAGCAAAAGGGGCTGAAACTGCTGTGCGCCAACCCCGATATTGTGGTCGACCGGGGCGAAACCCGGGAATGGTGCGCCGGGGCGCTGGCCCGGCTTTATACGGAAATGGGCGGGGAAAGCCTCTATTTTGGCAAACCATACCCACCAATCTATGACCTGGCCCGCCGACGGCTGTCCGCATTGGGGCAGGATGTACCGGATCAGGCGATCCTGGCAATCGGTGACGGGGTGCATACGGACATTGCCGGGGCAATGGGCGAGGACATTGATTCTCTGTTCATTACCGGCGGACTGGCTGCCGCAGAAACAAAAACTGCGGATCAACCAGATGAAGATGCGTTAACCAGCTATCTTCAAAGGGAAAAAATGGATTCCACCTATTCCATTGGCCACCTTCGTTAACCCAAATAGGGCTTGCCTTTCTGCGCGTGCAAAGTAATAAAGTTCCCAAGATACGTCACTTGGCGAATAATAATTACAAAATCAGCAAAGCAAGAGGACACCATGTTGGACAACCTGCCCCGTGGCACAATCTGCATTGAAGACATCGAAATGGGCATGACACGCCACCTGCGCAAAGTGGTGACGGACAAAGATATCGAAATGTTTGCCCAGGTTTCCACTGACCACAATCCGGTACATCTGGATGATGAGTATGCCCGTGATACCATCTTTGCCGGGCGCATTGCGCATGGGATGCTGACGGCGGGCCTGATTTCGGCAGTGATTGGTGAACAGCTTCCGGGGCATGGAACGGTCTATCTGGGCCAGTCCCTGAAATTTCTGGCCCCGGTCCGACCCAACGACATGGTTTATGCCGAGGTGCGGGTGATCGACATCAACATATCCAAACGCCGCGTTCGGCTGGATTGCCATTGCTCGGTAGACGGCAAGAAGGTTCTGGTCGGCGAAGCCACCGTTCTGGCCCCAAGCCGAAAATTCGATTAGGTCCTGACCCTAAGCCTGCCCAAAGGCATTTTCGATAATCTCAATGGTCCCGGCCTGATCCACCAACGCCACATCAAACCTGACATTGCTCAGTTGCCCATCCGGTTCCCCCGCCAGAAACTGTTCGGCGGCGGCATAGATACGGGTCATTTGGCGCCGGCTCAACCGCTCAGCCGCCCGCGCGATGGTGCGGCTTTTCTTGACCTCGACAAAGACCAGATCATCGCCATCGCGGGTGATCAGGTCGATTTCACCGGCCGCCCCGCGCCAGCGGCGTCGTGCCACGACAAATCCACGGCGTTCATAATCCTGTGCAATCCGCTGTTCGGCGGCCAGACCCGCATGATAGCTCATCTGGCGATCGGCCTTTGATCTGGTCACGTTGCATCCTTCCCCATTTTCAACGCCATCTGATACACCACACGGCGCTTTATCCCGTGCGCATCCGACACCATATCCGCCGCATCCTTGACCGACATCCGCCCCAGCGCAGCAATCAGATCTGTTTCTATATCAACGGTCTTAATTTTTTGCGAACGCATCCGGTCCACCACCAAAACGATCTCTCCCTTGACCGGGGAAAGGGCCAGATTCTGTGCCAGATTGGCCAATGTATCACGCCTGACCTCCTCAAATTTCTTGGTCAGTTCCCGGCACATGGCCGCAGGTCGTTCTGCCCCCAGAACCTCGGCCATGTCCGCCAGACAGGCCGCCACACGTTTTGGCGATTCGTAAAACACCAATGTTCCGGGCACGGCAGCCAAACTTTCAAGCCGGACCTTGCGGGCGGCACGCGCATTGGGCAGAAAACCGGCAAAAAAGAAGGCGTCGGTGGGCAGGCCTGCCAACGTCAGTGCGCTCAGAACCGCCGAGGCACCGGGCGCGACCGTAACCAGAAACCCGGCCTCTGACGCCGCGCGGCTCAGGTCGTACCCCGGATCGGCAATCAGGGGCATTCCGGCCTCTGACGCATAGGCCACCGACTGACCGGCCGCCACAGCCGCCAACAGGCGTTCACGCACCCCGGAACCGCTGTGATCATGGTAGGAAACGATCCGCCGACCATCCAGCGGCACCGCGTGGATATCCATCAACCGCCGCAGGCTGCGCGTGTCTTCGGCGGCAATCAGATCGGCGGATGCCAGTATGTCCAGCGCCCGCAGGGTAATGTCGCGCGCCGTGCCAATCGGGGTGGCAACGAAGTACAGGCCGGGGGCCAATCTGACTTTTTGATGATTCAACGCTGGACCCGCCTTTGCTGACGTTTATTATCGCCTCTCATCTGACAAGCGCCATTATGGTGCCCGATGAGGGAGTTTCTGATTACATGATCGGCGTTTTTAAACCAGCCCGCAAGGTCGCCCTGACATTTTTGGCATTGGCCGCCACCGCTTTTTTATCTGCCTGCGAAACCGGAGGTGTCGGCGGAGGTGGCCCGATGATCAACCCCTCAAAACCGGTTCCCGTGGCCCTTCTGGTGCCGCGTGGGTCGGCCCAGTCCGGGGATGCGGTTCTGGCGCAAAGCCTTGAAAATGCCGCCCGGTTGGCGATTGCCGACCTGGGGAACGTGCAGATTGATCTGCGGGTCTATGACACGGCTGGCGACCCGGCGACAGCGGCCGCCAAGGCAAGCGAAGCGGTCAAGGACGGCGCACGAATCATTCTGGGGCCGGTCTATGCCGAGGCGGCCAATGCGGTTGGCCTGGCGGTCAGGGGGCGTGGCATCAACGTCCTGTCCTTCTCGAACAACGCAAGTATCGCGGGCGGCAATGTCTTTGTGCTTGGCCCAACCTTTGACAACACCGCAAACCGGCTGGTGCACTATGCCGCCAGCCAGGGCAAGCGCACCATACTGGTGGTGAACAGCAACGACGTGGCCGGGCAACTGGGTCACGAGGCAATCAAGCGGGCCACAGGCGCGACCCCGGCCAGCGTTGTCGGAAATGTCCCTTACGAGCGGTCCCAAAAGGGCGTTATCGCCACCGTACAGCCAATTCGTGATCAGGTAAAAAGCAACGGGGCCGACACGCTGTTCCTGACCTCGACCACCGCCGGGGCCTTGCCGCTTTTGTCTCAGTTGCTGCCCGAATCGGGGGTGGACCCCAAAGTCACGCAATTCATCGGCCTGACCCGTTGGGACATTCCGGCCCAGACGCTGGCGTTACCCGGGGTGCAGGGGGGGTGGTTCGCCCTGCCCGACCCGGTTGTATCCGCGCAGTTCCAGGCCCGGTATCAGACCGCGTATGGCGGTGCCCCGCACCCGATTGGCGGATTGGCCTATGACGGGATCGCCGCCATTGGTGCCCTTGTGGGGGCCGGCAAGGCCGATGCCCTGACAGGCGCGGCCCTGACCCAAAGCGCCGGTTTTCAGGGTGTTGGTGGCATCTTTCGCCTGCTGCCCAACGGCACCAACGAACGGGGTCTGGCGGTGGCCACCGTTCAGGACCGTCAGGTGGTCGTGATTTCCCCCGCCCCAAAAAGCTTTGCCGGTGCCGGATCCTGATCCGGCATTGCCCGACAACCTAAACCTTGCCAGCGCGGGGCCGCTGATCTGCGAGGCCCCGGCGATTTTCGACGCCCGGACTGTGCGTCAGGAAATTGACGCCGCAGCACAGGACGCGGGCGACAATGCCGCGCTGCGGGCTGCAACCGTGCGTATTCTGCTTGCGGCCAACGCGGCGGGCCGGGCGGCAATTTCCGAAGCATTCGCCGCCGCCCCCTTTGCCGCGCGCCCGCTGACGCGCTCCTATACCTATCTGACCGACGGGCTGGTCACCACGGCGCTTTATGTGGCCGGCAGCCTTTTGCACCCGCTTCCCAACCCGACTGCCGGCGAACATATCGCGGTGATCGCCGTGGGCGGCTATGGGCGGCGTGAAATGGCCCCGTTTTCCGACGTTGATCTGCTGTTTCTGACCCCCTACAAGATCACCGCCTGGGCCGAGAGCGTGATCGAATCGATGCTCTATATCCTGTGGGACCTGAAACTAAAGGTCGGCCACGCCAGTCGCACGGTACGCGATTGCATCCGCCTTGGGGCCGAGGATTTTACAATCCGCACGGCGATGCTGGAACATCACTTTCTGGCTGGAGACGCGGGCCTGGCGGCAGAGTTCGACATCGCCCTGAAGGAAGAACTGTTCGCCAACTCGGGCCATGAATTCATCGAGGCCAAGCTGGAAGAACGCGAGGCGCGCCACCTGAAACAGGGCGAGCGGTACATGGTCGAACCCAACGTCAAGGAAGGCAAGGGGGGGCTGCGCGATCTGCAATCCCTGTTCTGGATCGCCAAATATGTGCACGGGGTTCAGGACACGGCCGAACTGGTGACGCTGGGGGTGTTTCGTGGCGAAGAATTCGACCGCTTCACCGAGGCCGAGGATTTTCTGTGGGCCACGCGATCGCATCTGCATCTGATCACCCGACGCCCCACCGAAAAGCTGAGCTTTGACATGCAGGTCGAGGTGGCCGAGCGAATGGGATACCAGGACCGGGCCGGACGGCGCGGGGTTGAATTGTTCATGCAGGATTATTTCCGCCACGCCACCGCCGTGGGCGACCTGACCCGAATTTTTCTGACCAAGCTAGAGGCAATACACGCCAAAAACGCCCCCCTGCTTGAACGAATATTCCGGCGCAAACCAAAGGTAAAACCGGGATACGAGGTGATCCATAACCGCCTTGGAATTGCCGACCCAAAGAAATTCCTGGCCGACAAGCTGAACCTGTTGCGTCTGTTCGAGGAAGGCCTGCGCACCGGCATGTTGATACACCCCGATGCCATGCGGTTGGTCACCGCGAACCTGGCGCTGATCGACGAGGATATGCGCCACTCAAAAGAGGCCCAGCGCCTGTTCCTTGACCTGCTGCTGAAACACGGGAACCCCGAACGTGCCCTGCGCCGGATGAACGAACTGGGCGTGCTGTCAGCCTTTGTGCCGGAATTCGAACCGATCGTCGCGATGATGCAGTTCAACATGTACCACTCTTACACGGTGGACGAACACATCATCCAGTGCATCGCCAACCTGGCGCAGATCGAAAAGGGCGAACTGATCGAGGAACTGCCTGTTGCCTCTGGCATCCTCAAGGACGGGCTGAACCGCAAGGTGCTTTATGTGGCGCTGTTGCTGCATGATATCGGCAAGGGGCAACCGGTGGATCATTCGATCCTTGGCGCACAGATTGCCCGCAAGGTGGCCCCCCGTCTGGGCCTGAACAAACAGGAATCCGAAACGGTTGAATGGCTGATACGCTATCACCTGTTGATGTCGGACATGGCGCAGAAACGTGACATTGCCGACCCGCGCACGGTGCGTGGCTTTGCCAAGGCGGTCAAGGACGTGCGCCGGCTGGACCTGCTCACGGTGCTGACCGTGTGCGACATCCGTGGCGTTGGCCCGAACGTGTGGAACAACTGGAAGGCGGCGCTGATCCGGG
>DAOUPC010000103.1 GCA_030626365.1 Paracoccaceae bacterium | reverse complement strand
GCCAGTTTTTCCCGACAGGGTTTCATGCAAACCCTTGGGGCAGAATTGACCGGGATCAGCCCCGGAGAATCAGAAATCACGGTGCCTTACGCCGAAAGCCTGACACAGCAGCACGGCTTTTTCCACGGCGGGCTGATCGGCACAATTGCCGACAATGCCGCCGGTTATGCGTCCTTTAGCCTGATGGCGGCCGAGGATTCCGTTCTGACGGTCGAATACAAGCTGAACATCATGGCCCCTGCCCGTGGCGAGATGCTGATCGCGCGCGGCCGCATCATCCGTCCCGGCCGCCGGATCACGGTTGCCCAGGCGGATGTTTTTGCCAGACGGGATGGCAACGACACTTTGTGCGCCACATTGCTGGGGACGTTCATGACCATGCACAACACCCCGGATGACCCCACCCTGAAACAGCGGCGATAACCAAACGACAACACCGCCCGGCATTGCTGCCGGGCGGTGTTGTCGCGTCGTGAACGGTGGTATCGCTACATTTGCTCAGGGAATTTAACCGATAAAGGCGCAGCTATCCCTTGCGCTGATCAACAACCCTGACGGCTTTGCCCTCGGAACGTGGGACTTCGCCGGGCAGTTTGGCGATGACCTTGCAGGTCACGCCGATGATCGACTTGATGTGGTGGCGCACTTCGTGTGCCTTTGCGGCGCGATCATCTTCGCCCGCCGGGGTATCCGGCAGGATTTCAACATCCACCGCCATCGCGTCCAGCGGCCCGTCCTTGAACAGCTTGATCTGATAATGCGGCGACAGGCCCTCAAGCCCGACCAAAACCGATTCGACCTGCGACGGGTACACGTTCACGCCGCGAATGATCATCATGTCATCGTCGCGCCCGGTCACGCGCATGATCCGCACATGGGTACGCCCGCAGGCACAGGGTTCGTCCGTCAGACGGGTGATGTCACGGGTGCGATAGCGGATCATTGGCATCGCTTCTTTGGTCAGCGTGGTGATCACCAGTTCGCCGCTTTCGCCCATTGGCAGGGGCTCCAGCGTTTCAGGGTCGATCACCTCGAACAGGAAATGGTCCTCCCAGCCGTGCAACCCGTCACGGGCCACATCACATTCGCACGCAACCCCCGGCCCCATGATTTCGGACAGGCCATAGACATCGACCGATTTAAGGCCCAGCCGGCGGTCCAGTTCGGTGCGCATCTCGTTGCTCCAGGGTTCGGCCCCGAACAATCCGCGACGCACCGGCAGCGCGGCAATATCAATGCCCATCTTTTCGGCCACTTCGGCAATGTTCAGCGCATAGGACGGCGTCGCACACAAGACCGACGGGCCAAGATCCTTGATCAGATTGACCTGCCTTTCGGTTCCGCCACCCGACACAGGCACCACCGCACAGCCCAGCCGTTGCGCGCCCGCATGGGCACCAAGCCCCCCGGTGAACAGCCCGTAACCATAGGCGTTATGCAGCACATCACCCGGCCGCGCCCCGGCCCCGGCCATGGAACGCGCCATCAGGTCGGCCCAGCGATCCAGATCGCCCTGGGTATAGCCAACCACGGTCGGCTTGCCGGTGGTGCCGGACGAGGCATGGATGCGCGCCAGCTGATGCACCGGCGTGGCGAAGATATCAAAGGGGTAATTGTCCCGCAGGTCGGTTTTGACGCTAAAGGGAAACTTCCTGAGGTCCGCAAGGCTGTTCAGATCACCCGGCTTGACGCCAGCGGCATCAAAGCTGCGCCGGTAATGCCCCACATTGTCATAAGCGCGCGCCAGCGACCATTGCAGGCGCTCTTTTTGCAGGTCTGCCAATGCGCCACGAGACATTGTCTCGGTCTCGCGATCGAACATGAAATCCGGGTCTGCCGCTGGCCGGTCTGCGTGCGAAATAGTCATGTCTTGTCCCTTTTGTCCAACCTGTTTTCCCGTCGCCCTTTCCGGGCGATCGGTGCCATTTCTTAACCTTAGTCCGTTGCCCAGCCGGGCTTGACCCCTGGTCCGCTTTTGGCGGCCCCGCGGGCGGGCACGCGATTGATCGCAAAGCCCTGGTTAAATGCCGCCCTGGTGATCAGCGCATATTTGAACCCCCAACCGCTCAGCAAGGCCGCCAGCCCCGCCAGCGCCAGAACCGCCGGGCTGAACAGCCCGATCACCACCAGCCCCAGAACCACCGCCTGCGTTCTGACCGAAAGGTTCACATACCCTGCGTCCAGCACCGCCAGCGCCGCCGTCGGCGCGCCCTTTGCGCCCAGCGCACCACGATAGAGCTGCCACAGCAGCGCACGCAACCCCACCAGCACCATCAGCGCCAGCCCGATTGTCCTGAGAACCATGTCATCATACCCCACCAGAACCGCCAGCGCGGCAAACAGGCCGGCACCTTCGGTCACACCCGTGGCCATGACCAGCGCCACGATGCCGGGTTGGCGCCACGCAGGGATGCCCTTGGCCGCCCGCAGAATCCGCCCCTGACAATAGACAAAGAACAACCCCGATACCGCCGCCAGCAGGCCAATATCCAGCCGCGGCCAGATCAGGAACAGCGCACCAAAGCCAAACAACGGCCCGGCGGCAATCGCTTCGCGCGACATCCAGCTGGTTTTGGGGTTAAGATAAACGTTCAGGAACCGCCATGGCCGGCCAATTTCCAGCCAGACACAGAACAACCCGACCCCGACCAGCGCCAGCGCAACAAACGCCGCCAGCCAAAGCGGTGGCCCCGCGAACAGCCCGGCAACCATCGTCACGGCCAAAAGCCCGGTCCCCGCCCCGCCGAACACAAAGTTCGCCGCCGCGCGCCAGTCCCAACTGGTCTGCAACTTGGGCGCAACCGCCGCCAGCCCGACGGCATCAGCCGTCGTCGGCACCGGTTCGGTCGCGGTATGGTCGCCTATGTCCTTGTCATAAAGGTAAACGATGCCCGGTCCGGTGCCCAGATCCTCGTGCATACGGAAATGCCGGTTTTCCTTTAGCAATTTTGAAACATTACTGTCGGGATCATCCAGATCACCCATGTGCAGCGCACCAGAGATGCACGAATTCACACAAGCCGGCGTTGCCGCCGCATCCAGTCCCGGCACCAGCCCCATGGCCTTGCCTTCATCAATCCGGTCGATGCAAAGCGTGCATTTCTGCGCCACCCCGATACGACCGGGGTCTTCCAGCATCGCCTCGTGGCGCATGGTCTTGCCAGCATAGGCCGCCGCCGGTTTATCAACCCGGTACCGCGCCTGATAGGGGCACGCCACGGCGCAATAGGCGCAGCCGATACATTTGTCATAATCGATGGTGACGATCCCGTCGTCCCGTTTGCCGGTCGCGGTGGTCGGGCATACGTCCATGCAGGGCGGTTCGTCGCAATGCATACACCCCACCGGCATGAACGCGCGTGACACATCGGGGAATTCCCCCACCTCAAAGTCCAGCACCTTGCGCCACTGGATACCCGGCGCCGTTGCATTGGCGTGCTTGCAGGCGGATGTGCAGGTCTGACACCCAACACAGCGGTTCAGGTCGGCAACAATTGCGTAACGTGTCATGTCTTTGCCTCTGCCTTGCTTACCTTGACCCGGACCAGATCGGCCCCCGATCCGGTTGCATCCGTCAGTTCCAGCATCATCGGCATCAGCGCATTCATGCTGGGCGTCTTGAGGTCCTTGGCGAACGGAGTTTTCCAATGGTCAAACTGACCGATCATCAACAAGGTGTCGGGCCGTATCCCCTGGCGTAAAATCACCGCACCTCTGGTGGTCCCGGTGGGCGATGCCACCTCGACCCAGTCGCCCTCGGACAGGCCCAGCTTTTTCGCGGCGGCCGGGTTCATCATCACCCCGCCATGGCCGGCAATATTATCGGCCACCTCGTGGATCATTTGCAGACCGACGTTCCCGCCCCAGGAATATTGCATCGACCGCGCGGTCAGCAACCAGAACGGGTAATCGTCAATCTTGACATCATAGGCCTGTTCAAGCGCGTCGTTCCACAGCCCCTGAAGGTCCTGCCAATGCGGCATCGCCTCGTATTCCTTAAGCTGGCGATCCCACCAGGTGATGCCCTTTTCATGCAGCCGTTCGCCCAGTTCCTGACCGATACGCAGCAGGCGTTCCTGATACGGCATTTCAAAGCGCAGATCCTGTTCCACCATGGCGGGGTAAAGATACCATTGCTCTTTGGGGAATGGTTTGGTGCGAAACCCGTGTTCACGGAAATAATCCAGACCCTGGTTTTCCGCCCCATCAGTCAGTTCCGCATTGGCGGCGCGACACGAGGCATCCCAGATTTCTTCGACCGAATGCGTCTTTTCCACATCCAGAGAATGGTCAAAATTCTCGCCGAACAGCCGCACACCGGCGGCCCCGCGATTGATCGCGTTGTTGTATTTTTCCAAAAGCCCGGTACGGCGCGCCAGTTCGGTGGCAATCCAGGTGAAATCGCGCGCCTCGCCCATCGGCGCGCTGGCCGGATCACGCAAGGCAAAGCCCTGATGCTCCCAGAACTGCTCGACATATTTTGAGCCACCGATGCGGATCAGTTGCAGCCCCTCAAGGTCGGTGCATTCAGGCAGCAGGATGTCGGCCATGTGGTTGGTTTCGTCATCCGTATAGGCAAAGCATACGGTGAACGGGAAATTGGCGACCGCCTCGGCCACAGAGCCGGTATCCCAGAACGAGATTACCGGGTTGGTGCGATAGACGAACCAGACATCCGGTGGTGTCGGCTTGGGCAGATGATCAAGGCCCTTTTCCTGCATCATCCAGGCCAGATGGGTCGGGCCCAGCGCCTGTGACCAGGACGAATTGGCCGCCAGAGGAATCAACATCTGATGCGCGTGGCGGGAATTTGACGTTTCGTTCCATTCGCCCTTTTTGGTCGGGTTCATCGGATAGTTCAGAAAACCATCCGGCCCCGGCACCACGGACGACCAGCGGTTATCAGCAGGCCGGTTCAGCCGCACGGTGGTGCCCAGCGTCCCGCCCGGCACCTCAAGCCCGCCAATCAGACAGGCCATCAGCGTGCGTGCCCAGACGCATTCATACCCGCCCCAGCCGTTGCAAACCGTTTTGCCCAGCGAAATCGCCACCGGACGGAATGGCATGGTTCTGCCATCTATATTAATGGTTTCGCCAACATGCGCGTGGTCAATATACTGCATCGCAGTGCCGCGAATTTTATCAACCGCCACATCGCAAATATCCGCCGCCCATTCAGGGTTATAGGGTTTTACATGCGCAACCAGATGCGCGAACGCGGGCTGACAGGTGATGCCATCATGCGCCCATTCAACGTCATCCGGCCCAACCTCAAGCCCGGAAACGGTTAAATCCCCCTCAAGCGCCGGATCGGTATCGGGTGTGTCAAACGGCACGGTCCGGGATGTGTTAAGGTCCCAGATCAGCGGCTTCTTGGTGTCCGGGTCGCGCAGGTAAAACCCGTTTGGCGCGATCAGATACGGCGACGAGGTGCGCCGTTTCAGGAACGGAATATCCAGCCGCTCGCGCGGGATTTCGTGCAGCAGTACATGTATCAGTGCGAACATGAACGCCGGGTCGGTCTTGGGCTTGATCGCCACCCATTCGGCAGAACAGGCACCGGTGACTGACAGATGCGGTTCGACCTGAACCTTTTTGATGCCCCGGTCGCGTGCATCGGCGTGGCGGCGCACGCCGCACACCCCGCCCGATGCCTCTACGTTGGCCCCGAACGATATGATGAATTCGGCCAGTGGCGTGTCGGGTGAGACGGTAAAGGCGCGGTGCCACAACTCTCCATACAAGTGTTCAGAGTGGTAACATTTGACGCCCTGGCCACTGCCAAAGCTCATGTCGACCGATCCCCAGGCCGACAGGAACGCCGGAAAGGTGCCCATATATTGCGTCGACGTGCCACCGCCGCCGAAACTGGCCGCGACCCTTGGAAAACCGGATTCATCGTTAAGCCCGTCAGCGCGGGCCTTTTCCAGCCGATCACAGATCACCGTCAGCGCCTTGTCCCACGAAACCGGCTCAAACCCAGGGTCCTCATCGCGGCCCTTGCGCGGATTGGTGCGCATCATCGGGGTCTGTATACGGTTGGGGTTGTTGGTTTTCTGGATCAGCCCAAAGGCCTTGACGCAGACCTTGCCACCGGCGGGGTGAACATCGGCCGCAGATGAATTAGGCCGCACCTGAAACGCCACCCCATCCCGGACATCGACCTTTAAAAGGTCAGGTCCCGCCACGCATTGATAGCAATACGATGACACCGAATTCCGGAGCGAAGTTTCAGCTTTTTTCATGATGCGCCTCTCAGGTGTTCTTGTCAGGTATTCTTGGCGTTTTCGGCCTTTGCCAACAGGCGCTGTCGGGTCTTTTCCACGTTGACCACAAAGCGTTCGTGGCGGCCTTTGCAGATCGTATCAAGGCTGTCTTTCGCCATGACCTTGAAGGTCACCTTGCGTCCGTCGATTTCGGCAATCTCGACCGTCACGTCCACATCCATACCCAACAGCGTGGGGGCCATGTGGGTAATCGAAACCGTTACACCAACGGAATCTTCGCCCTCTGGCGTGTTTTCGAAAATCAGGTCCCGGCAGGCGTGTTCAATGTCGGCCACCAGCGATGGGGTCGCGTAAACCCGGCACTCTTCGCCCATGAAATCAATCGTTTGTTCGGCTTTCACGGAAAAGGAACGGGTTTTTGATGCCCCTACGGTCAGTTCTTTGGTCATCTTGATCACTCGCGGTTTTGAATATCGGTTAATTACGCATTGCAGTACCACATTGCATCTTTTGACGCAACATGTCCGTGATCAGATCACCACAGGCAGTTTGACGCACGGGCTGAAAGCAGGCCAGTACTGGGCCAGTACGGGACCAAAGACGCAATCAATCACCCGCCCCCTCTGGCCTGACCACAGCACCTGTGCTAGCGGGGAATGATGAAAGATACCCTTACAATACAGTACCCCGACGACTGGCACCTGCACCTGCGCGATGGTGACATGCTGCGCGCCGTGCTGCCCGAAACCGCGCGTCACTTTGCCCGTGCAATCGTCATGCCCAACCTTGTGCCGCCAGTGATTACCGGGGCCGATGCACAGGCGTACCGCGCCCGCATCCTGAACGCCCTGCCCGAAGGCATGACATTCCAACCACTTATGACGCTTTATCTGACCGAAAACACAGACCCCGATGACGTGGCCGCCGCACATGCCAGCGGGTTGATTGCCGCCGTCAAACTTTACCCCGCCGGGGCCACCACCAATTCCGCCAGCGGTGTGGCCGATTTTGACAAGGTGCGCGGCGTGCTGGAGCGCATGGCGCAGATCGGCCTGCCCCTGTGCGTGCATGGCGAAGTGACCGACGCCAATATCGACATCTTTGACCGCGAATCGGTGTTCATCGACCGGGTACTGGACCCGATCCGCCGCGCCACGCCGGGCCTGCGTGTGGTGATGGAACATATCACCACAGCCCAGGCGGTTGACTATGTCCGCGCCCATGATGACGACCTTGCAGCCACGATCACCACGCATCATCTGGTGATCAACCGCAACCATATCCTGGTTGGCGGCATCCACCCGCATTACTATTGCCTGCCCGTGGCCAAACGCGAAACCCATCGCCTGGCGCTGGTTCAGGCGGCCACATCCGGCGATAACCGGTTCTTTCTGGGCACCGACAGCGCCCCGCACATGGACGCCGCCAAGCAAACCGCCTGTGGCTGTGCGGGCTGTTTTACCGCCACCAATACCCTGTCCATTCTGGCCGAAGTGTTCGAACGCGAAAACGCCCTGGACCGGCTTGAGGGGTTCACCTCGCGGCACGGCCCGGCGTTTTAACGCCTGCCGGTCAATGATGCGACCCTGACCCTGACCCGTGGCGCGCCCGCCGTGTACCCCGCCAAAATCAACACGCCAGACGGCCCCGTCACGGTCTTTGACCCCGGATTTGACCTGCATTGGAGCATCTCACAATGATCCCCACCTCGTACCCCTCGCCCCAGGAAATGGCCCGCCTGACCGCCCGGATGTTGCTTGAAATCAAGGCCGTCCACCTGAATGCCCGGGAACCGTTCATTCTGGCCAGCGGATTGCCCAGCCCGACCTATATCGACTGTCGCAAGCTGATCTCGTATCCGCGCATCCGCTCGACCCTGATGGATTTCCTGACCGTCACCATCATGCGCAATGTCGGCTATGAGGCGTTTGACAACATCGCCGGGGGTGAAACTGCCGGCATCCCCTTTGCCGCGCTGGTGGCCGAACGCATGGGCCTGCCGATGTCCTATGTGCGCAAGAAAGCCAAAGGCTATGGCCGCAATGCCCGGATCGAGGGCGACATGGCCCCGGGCGACCGGGTTCTGCTGGTCGAGGACCTGACCACCGATGGCGGATCAAAGCTCAGCTTTGTTGATGCGATTCGCGAAACCGGGGCGTCTTGCGCGCATACGGCCGTCATCTTCTACTACGGCATCTTCCCGGACACCGAAAAGACCCTTGGCGCACACGGCGTTAGCCTGCATTCCTTATGTACCTGGTGGGATGTGCTGGCCGAGGCAAAGACGTCTGGTGCCTTTGACACCGACACCCTGCGCGAGGTGGAATCGTTTCTGAACTCACCACGCGAATGGCAGGATGCGCGAAAAAAATAGCGTAACTTGCACCATATATTGACGCCAGACCCCAGATTGCGTCATTATATGGTGTAGGCAGACTATGCACAGGCTATCCACAGGAACATACAATTTGCCCTGACCGCACGGGGTCTTGTATGACCGACAGTCAAAGGCAGGGCCAAAATCAAGGGCCGCCGGGCAGGGACAGATATGAACGAAATCACCACTTTTGGCACACCTCCAACGGATTCGGAAGCGCAAGG
>DAOUPC010000078.1 GCA_030626365.1 Paracoccaceae bacterium | reverse complement strand
CGATACATGTCCTCGACCGAGGCCGCCGGGTGGTGAAATTCACCCGGTGTCACGGCCCGCGCCACATAAGCCAGCGTCACCACCCCGGCCCGACGTGTGTTGACCGCTGCCAGAAACCGATCCGAGCGGAATTCAGTATGTTCGGCAATCGACGATTTCATCCAGTCAAGCGCCCGCACATCCCCCGACCGCAACAGGCTGGGATTGTCAATTTCAATCCCGGCAGGCAGCGGATCGTCAATCATCAGTCGCGCGCCGAAATCCTCGTGGGCAACAATCTTCAGCACGGTCACGAACCGGTCACCAACCGCAAAACCAAGGTGGTCGATCGGCTGACCATCCATGTCATAGTACTGCCGTTCAATGCTAAACCCGGTTCCGCCCGCTTCTGGGGCCACCTCGGGGACGCCCGTGGTGGTCAGGGTGATGTCGGTACTGCGCCCGTTCGCGGCGGTAATTTCCAGCCCTTGCATTGGTGCCCCATCCTCAAGCACCTGCACAAACGGGCCACTTACTGGCTGGCCATCAACCCGCAGGCCCGATTGCTCTGGTGTTTTTACCAGCGCCTGCGCCGCCAGCAGGGTCCAGGCCGATTCCTGTGTCGACAGGTGTTGCCCACCAGCCCGCAATAACCGGTCGGAATAGACGACCGGGTCGATCACCGCGCTTCCGGCTTCGGTTGCCAGGGCCAGAACGCCGGCGGTATCGCGCAATGATGTTCCGTAATCCGCCCTCCAGTATGGCGCATCCGCGCGCCGCCCGGCAATCAGCGCACCGGCCCGGCGGAACATCGCATCCGCACGGGTCTGATCGCCATACGCCGCCAGGGCCGCGCCAATCTGTGCCGCCGCCAGCGGGGTGTCAAAGGCATCCCCCTTGACGTCTGCGTAATAGCGCAGATCACCCATTGCCGCCGCACCCTCGCGGGCCAGCACCATCAACGCATAGGCAAGGTCTTCGCCGCCCTCGTCGAAATCCGGGGCATAGTTGACCTGATTGCGCAGATTATCCATCGCCAGCCGGAATGCCCGGTCAGGCACGGTGTACCCTTCGGCGCGTGCGCGGCTCAGGAAATCGCTGGCATAGGCATCCAGCCAGAAATCCCCGGATTCCGCACGCCACAACCCGAATGCCCCGTTCGAGGCCTGCCGCGTCAGCACCTTGGCAATCGCCCCATCGATCCGCGCCTGCACCGCCGGGCCATTGCCCAGCCCGGTGGCCTGCGCCACCGACGACAGATACAGCAACGGCATCGCCTTTGAGGTCACCTGTTCGGTACAGCCATAAGGATAGCGGTCCAGCGCAGCCAGCAGGCCGGGTGCATCGAACTTGGCCAGCGGACCCGCCGACAGGATGGCACGTCCGGTTCCGGCCCGCAGGCCGGTAAAGATGTCCTTGCTCAGCAAAAACCGATCCCCGGCCGCCAACGAAAACCGTCGCGTTTGCGCCACCACCGGGTCATTGGCCCGGATTGGCAGGTTCACGGTCTGGATCAGGGTGCGACCGTCCGGGGTGGTCAGTTTGATGTCGATACCGGGGTCGCCAACACGGCCCGCCTGCACCGGTATTTCAAAGACCGCCTTGCCGCCATCGGCCAGCGTAAATGCACCCGGCCCCGCCTCGCCCGATCCCGATCCCGACCCAAGACTCAGCCCTTGCCCATTTATCGACAGGGCCAGTTGCATCAGTCCCGAAGGGCCATCGGCATGGACCACATCCAGCCGGATACGGCTGGTATCGCCGGGGGCCAGAAACCGCGGCAGGCTGGCGGTTACCACAACCGGGTCACGCACCAGCATATCGGCCTCGTCCTGTCCCACCGCATTTTCGGACCACGCCACGGCCATCATCCGCACAGTGCCGTTAAAGGCAGGCAGATCGATATTCACAAACGCCTCACCATTGGCTGCGACCTGCACCGGGCCGCTGAAGGTCGCCATAAGTTCCTGCGTCGGGGGCGGCGATTGCATCCGCATACCACCCGGTTCATCCCCGCCGGAACGCACCACGCCCATGGCCCCGTTCATCCCGTCAATCAGGCGGCCATACACATCACGCAGTTCCACACCCAGACGCCGCTGACCGAAATAGTGCCCCTTGGGGTCAGGAGCCTGGAATCCGGTCAGATTTAGGATACCCAGATCCACCGCCGCCAGCGTCAGCCAGACCTCTTGGCCTTCCTGTGCCCCGTTGACGACAACCCGTATGCGTTCGCTTTGGCGGGGGTCGGCCACGTCGGGCACGTCGATGGAAACCGTCAGCTGTTTGCCCGGTTGGCGGACCGTGGCATGGGCCAGCCCCAGCGCACGGGCCGGGTTCTGACCCGCCGCCACATCCATGGGCCGGATCACGGTTGCCGTAACATAGGCCCCGGCCCCCCAATCCGCCGTCACCTTTAGCGGAATCACCGTTTCACCGGCCTTTACGCTAACTGCCTGACGCTCGATGACGTGATTGGACATGACCGTAATCAACGCCGTGCCCCCTGTCCGGGGCAGAATCCGCAACTGTGCCGTATCACCGGGGCGATAGCTGTCACGATCCAGCGACATCTCCAGCCGGTCCGGCGTGGCCGACGCATCGCCCGCCGAATACCACCCGGCATAAAAATCCAGCGCCGCCGAGGTATATTCACCGTCCAGCCGCTCGATCAGCAGTTCGTACTGTCCCCAGTCAACCGCGTGTGACAACGCCAGCGGCACATCACTTAGCGCACCCTTGCCAGTGGCGATCCTTGTGCGGCGGCTGGTGGTTTCCCAGTTCCAGTTGCCGTAAAGCTGATACCACTGGTAATGCGTTTCAACCCGGTTCAGGGTCCACTGAACCTGCATCGGAACCGGTTTCAGGTCCGGCCCAAGGCCAATCACCTCGAACATGGCATCACTGCCTTCGCTCACCACATCCGCGAACAGGGGTTTGATACCGATCATTGCCGTTGATGGCTGAACCGGGGCCGTCAGGCGCCGTTCAACCGGGCGCGCCGATCCATCGGCCAGCCGGGCGACGATCATCGCCTCAAGCGGCTGACCCGATCCTTGCGCTTCGGGGAATTCAAGCATCACGGTGGCCTGTCCGCGCGCATCGGTGTGTTCGTTGCCAAAATAGCTGCTGCGCGGTGTGGTGCGCGCGTCATAGCGCCCGAACCGGTAACCGGGCCAACCCGCAACCGAACTGGCGGCCCGCAGGGTCACCTGCCCGTCGATGCTCAGATCTGCGCCCGGTGCGCCAAACAGATACCGCGCATCAATCCGCAACAGCGGGCTGTCCCCGGCCCGCAAAGGGGCATCCGGCAGGGTCAGGTCAAAATCAATACGCTCTGGCAGGAAATCCTCGACCAGCACCGTCTGGCTGGCCAGTGCCGGGGCTTTGGGGTCGTTCTTGATCTCAAGCCGCCATGTGCCGCGCGGCGCGCTGGCCCCGACAGCCATGGCAAACACATGGCCACCGGCCTTGCCGCCATCCGATACCCGGCGGCGATATTCCACCCCGTCCGGGCGGCTGAGAATGGCGATAAGCGGCAGGCCCTCGATCGCATTCGCGGACGCATCCCGCGACAAAACGGTGGCAAAAATGGTCTCGCCCGCGCGATATGCGCCACGATCGGTGGTCAGGAACAAATCAACCGGCCCGGCGGGCGCGCGCCCCTCGACCCCGCGATCAGACAAATCAAAGGCCGGATCGGTCAGCGAAAGAAAGCCGATATCATCATCCCCCTGCTGCACCAGCACCAGCGCAGGCGCGGCCCCACCCGACCCACGGGTCAGGCCCGGTTCAAACAACGCATAGCCATCGCTGTCGGTCATCGCACGGCCCAGCACCGCGTTGGCGCGTGACACCAGTGTCACCTCGATCCCGGCCCGCGCCTGTGCATCCGAAAGACCCCGCACCAGCACATGCAACCCATCGGCACCCGATATGGTGCTAAGCCCCAGATCGGACAGAACAAACCACTGTGTCGCCCCGGCATCATCGTAAGGGTCCGCACCGGGTATCCGCGCACTAAGCGCATAGATGCCCGCCGGTTGCCCGGCGATTGCCTCGCCCAATGGCAGGCGGGTGATCATGTCACGGTTCATGCCGCTGTTCAGTTCGGCGGTTCCGGTCCAGACCTCTTCGGCAATCTCGTTGGCAAAGGTCTGATCCTGCCACTGGGACAGGGGGCGACCGAAATACCGGTCCTGCACCGCACGCAGCAGGTTGCGGTCACTGACCCGGCGCAGGCGCAGATCAAGCTTCGTCAGGTTCACGGTTTCAACAGGCAAGGCCGCATCAGCCGATTTTGGCAGCACGTAAGAGCGCCCCGGAAACCGCACGGCGGGGCTGCGGTCACGCACATAATGGGTCAGTTCAACATCCTTGTGCAGCACCTCGCCACTGGCTGCCGGCAGCCCCTGACGAAAGGTAATGCGATACCGCCCCCCGTGTTCCGCCCCATCAACACACAATTGACGGCCCTTGGCCTGCACCACCATTGATGGATCGGGCAGGTGTACGAACGGTTCGTAATCGACCCCGGTCTTGATCAGTGCCCCGGAAAACTCGGCGCAGATGCGGGGGGTAGAGGTATCGCTTTCGACCGTGCTTTCGGTGATCCGGAAACCGTATTTTCCCACGGCACTGTCCAGCGCATCCTCAATATCGCGACGATCCTGCAGGGAAAGGGCCAACCGCAGGGCCGGTATCATATCACGCCCGCGCCCGACACGTTCAAGCGCCTGCGACAGAACCAAAAGCGCCCCGGCCCTTGTGCTGGCGCTTTCGCCACGCAGATAGGCGTTGATCGACGCGCTTAATGCCCAACGTTCGTTATCGGCCCGACGGCTGGAGTTCTTTGCCTTGAGGCTTAGCAACAGCCGGGCATATTCGGTCCATAAATCAGCCCGGTCGCTTAGCGATATTGCCACACCGGTCCAGCGCATCGCCTGGGTAAATTCACCGGCAGCCGCCTGATTACGGGCCGCATCAAGCGCATTTTGAAGGCCGACCCCGTTGGCCCGGTGCCGCAAACCCAGGTTGCGGGCGCGGGTATGGGCATCCCTGAAGTCCCCGGGCCTCAGAAAATCCAGGTCCGCCGCGCGCGCCGTGGCCTGTTGCAGCACGGCCGGGCTGGTCAGCATCTTTTCGGCGGACAATGCACCGTCATAGGGGGTTCGATCGCTCACCTCGCTTTTGGGAAAACACGAACCGGAACGGGAATTGAAAGTGAACGCCGTGCAGCTGGTGTTACTGGAGCAGGCCCGCACACAACTGAACAGATCAGTATCAAACAACGCATCAAGGTCAGAGCCATAGAAATCCATGTCCGACGTGCCGACATACCGGAATTCGGGTACTGCATCGGGCACCGCATTGGACACTGCATTCTGTGCCATAACACTTTGGGGCAGACCAAAAAATACCAGAGTTAGAATAATAAATTTGTGCATAAACCGCTGCATACCGTTTCTCCTAAATTGCACTCAGACTGGCATGGCGATGGCCCCGCTGGCAACGATTCCCGTATCTGTTGCGACCTTAAGCACTTATTCACCAGGTTCGGGGATGCTTGGGCGACGAACACGCCCGCCACGGGCCAGCAGCTGCGGAGCCGCAGGCATGAGCCTTGCCAACAAACTATCCCATGAACGGCGTGCGCGCCTTGCCGCCGAACGCCTGCTGGAACTGAAACAGGCAGAGTTGACAGCTGCCAACCGCAAACTGGGTCGTCACGCGCTGGCCCTGACCAGACAAATCGGCGAAACGCAGGCCGAAGTTGAAACATTCCGGGACGAGGTGGCCACCGTCCGGGATGAAAACGAAAGGGTTAAATCCGATCTGAGCGTGGCCCACGAAAAGATCGAAATCGCCGAGCGTCGGCTGTGGCATTCGATCCAGACCATTCAGGACGGGTTCGCCTTTTTTGATGCCGACAGCACGATGATCGGGGCAAATACCGCCTACATCGACTTTTTTGACGGGTTGGAAGAGGTGGCACCTGGCGTCAATTATATACGCATGCTGCAAATCATGACCGATGAGGGGCTGATCAACACCGGCGATCTTACCCCGAATGTCTGGCGCGCCCAAATGACCGAACGCTGGCTGGCACCAAACCCCGAACCCGTCGTGATACGAATGTGGAATAACCAATATGTCAAACTGTTTGACCAACGTGGTCATGACGGCGATGTGGTCAGCCTGGCGCTGAATATCACGTCAACCGTGCGGTACGAAGAACAGCTCAAGGCGGAACGATCACGGGCCGAGGCGGCAAACCGTGCCAAATCCACCTTTCTGGCCAACATGAGCCACGAAATCCGCACGCCAATGAACGGCGTCGTCGGGATGGCGGAACTTTTGAACAATACCAGGCTGGACGAAGAACAGCGCCTTTATGCAACCACGATCAGGAACTCGGGCGAGGCATTGTTGGTCATCATCAATGACGTGTTGGATTATTCCAAGATCGAGGCCGAAAAACTGACCCTGCACCCCGAGACATTCGATCTGGAGCGGTGCATCCACGAGGTGGTGATGCTGCTTCAACCCTTGGCGCGGGACAAGGGGCTGTCGATGTTGATCGATTATGACCTGTTCCTGCCAACCCACCTTGTCGGGGATCCGGGGCGTGTCAGGCAAATTCTGACCAATCTGGTCGGCAACGCGGTCAAGTTCACCACATCGGGTCATGTGTTGATAAAAGTGACCGGCATTCCGGGAAATGGCGACGAAGCCTGTGCCATTCACGTGACCATCGAAGATACCGGCATTGGCATTCCGGCGGACAAGGTTCAGCACATCTTTGGAGAGTTCAATCAGGTCGAAGACGAACAAAACCGACAGTTTGAGGGCACCGGGCTGGGGCTGGCGATATCAAAGCGCCTGATCGAACTGATGGGCGGCACGGTCTGGGTCGAAAGTAAGGAAGGCACGGGGTCGTGCTTTGGCTTTCGGGTAACCATGCCCAAGGCCGGGGGGGACCAGCCAATTCCGCCAACCCCGCCAGCGGACCTGCGCCATGTGCTGGTGGTGGACGACGAGGATGCCAACCGCGAGATACTGCAAAAACAGATGGAGCAGTTGGGTTTACAGGTCACCCCCTGTGCCTCTGGGGCCAGGGCGCAAGAGGTGATGAACGATGAAATCGGGTTGGTTCTAAGTGACCACAACATGCCGGAAATGGATGGTCTGGAACTGGCCGAACTGATGCATGGCAATGGCTGGTCGCAGGTGCCCTTTTTGTTGCTCAGCGCGAATCCGGGGTTTGCCCAAAGTGACCCGGCCTTTCGGTATGTGCAGGGTATTGTGCAAAAACCGATCACCCGCGCCGAACTGTTTGCGCAATTATCTAATCTGCAAACCGCCCCCTCCGCAGATATACAGTCACCCGCAAAGGCAAAGCCTGAACCGGACCGGCCTGAACCCGCACATGTGCCCCCCGGCGGGCGAAAATCAGCAGCCCCAAAACCCCGAATTCACATCAGCCTTCCGGGCACGGATATTGCCCCACCCACCGGGGCACAAACGCAACAAACCGACCAGAACAATCCACCAGTGAAACAGGGGCAGCCCCCCCCGGACGATACCCCGCGCCGCATGCGCGTCCTTGCAGCCGAGGACAACAAAACCAATCAACTGGTCTTTCAAAAAATGGTCAAGGATCTGACTATCGAAATCCAATTCGCCAATAACGGTTACGAGGCAGTTCAGGCATTTGGTGACTTTGAACCCGACATGATTTTCATGGACATCTCGATGCCCGGAATGGACGGCAAGGAAGCCACCAAAGAAATTCGCCGGCTAGAGGCCGAAACAAATGGCCATGTTCCCATCATCGCCCTGACGGCCCATGCCATGGATGGTGACGCCGATGGCATTCTGGCCGCCGGTCTGGATCACTATATGACAAAACCCCTGCGCAAGGCGCTGATCCATGAACAAATTATCAGGTACTGCCCGCAGGATTGCGGGCACATCAGCCCGCCAACCCCGCTGAACTGGCCGCCTATGCCACCGCGCTAGCGGATGTGCCAACCGGATAAGGCCGCAGGAATACCGGCCGCTCCGGCGCAGACAGCTCCGGGTTATAAACATAACCGCCAGTATCAAAATCGGCCAGCGCCGCAGGGTCCACCAGCCGGTTCTGCACAATGAACCGTGCCATCGCCCCGCGGGCCCTTTTGGCATAAAAACTGACGATCTTGGGTGTGTCGCCCTTATCTTCCATAAAGACCGGGGTAATCACCCGCAGTTTCAGCGATTTGGCGACCACGGCGGTGAAATATTCCTGGCTGGCACAATTGACCAGAACCCCGGTGGCGACCGTTTCGCCCTGCGCATTCAGCGCCTCGGACAGCTGATCGCCCCAATAGTCATAAAGCGAACCACCCCGCCGGGTTTTCAGACGACTGCCCATTTCCAGACGATACGGCTGGATCGCATCCAGTGGCCGCAACAATCCGTAAAGCCCGGATAATATGCGCAAATGGCCCTGTGCCCAGGTCAGTTCATCACCATCCAGTGATCCCGCCTCAAGGCCCAGATAGGTGTCCCCGGCAAAGGCAAGCGCCGCAGGGCGGGTCATATCCGCATCCGGTTCATCGGCAAAATCGCGGAACCGGTCACGTGACAGCCGGGCCAGATCGGGGCTGATATGCATCAGTTTTTGCAAGTCGGCCAAGGTCAGGTTGCGCGCCGTGCGGACCAGCCGCGCCGCGTCCGCCTGAAACGCAGGCGTGCTTGTATCAGTGTCGCGTTCTGCCCAGTCCAGCCGCTTGGCCGGAGAGATTACTACCAACATCGACTTTCCCCCTGATTGCCACTCACGACCTAGGGTCAGGACCCTAGCCCGCCTCGCGCAGAACGTCCAGAAAGGCCGCGCCAAAGCGTTCGGTGTGCCGTTCACCCAACAACCGCTGCATTGCCGGCGCATCATCCGGGCGCATCTGCGCGACCCGTGCCAGTTGCGAGGCTGAACAGCTCATCGGTTTGTCAACGCCATCCGTGCCCCGTGCCAGCCTGGCCTGTGCCTCTAACAAAAGGTCAAAGACCGTCCCCGCCGCGCGCCCGGCCAGCTTGCGCCGCGCCGGATGCACAGGTTCATTGGCCCCGGTAATGACTTCAAGAAACGCCGCGCCGTAGCGCTCCAGTTTTTTGGCGCCGACACCGCCAATTCCGGCCATCTGGTCCAGTGTGGCAGGTCGGGTTTCGGCCATTTCAATCAGCGTCCGGTCGGCAAAGATGATATAGGCCGGCACCTTGGCGGCCTCGGCCAGTGCCCGGCGCTTGGCCTTCAGGGCAGACATCAGCGGCGCGTCTTCGTCTGATACCAGCGCCTTGACCGCAGGGCGGCGCGCGGTTGCCTTGCGGATCGTATCCTGACGCAGGGTGATCGTGGCCTCGTCACGCAGGATCGGGCGGGCGGCATCGGTCATCTTCAGCGCGCCGTGGCGTTCGGGGTCTGGACGCACCAGATCGTGGCCCATCATCTGGCGGAACACGGCCTGCCATTGGCGTTTGTCATATTCCGTGCCCACGCCAAAGGTTGGCAACTGGTCGTGGTGGCGCGCGCACACCTTGTCGGTTTTGTTGCCGGTCAGGATGTCGATCAGGTGCCCGGCCCCGAACCATTCGCCGGTGCGTAAAATCGCCGACAGCGCCTTGCGTACCGCAACGGTGCCGTCGAATACCTCGGGCGGCGTGTCGCACAGATCGCAGTTGCCACAAGGCTTTGTGGTTTCCCCGAAATAGCCCAGCAACGCCTGACGCCGACAGCTTAGCGCCTCGGCCAGGCCCAGCAGTGCGTTCAGTCGCCCGTGGTCCGCCATGCGCCGTTCCGGCGGGGCCAGCCCTTCGTCAATCTGGGAACGGCGCAGGCGAATGTCATCCGATCCAAACAACGTCATGGTTTCCGCCGGCGCCCCGTCACGCCCGGCGCGGCCTATTTCCTGATAATAGGATTCGATGCTTTTGGGCAGGTCAGCGTGGGCAACCCAGCGGATATCCGGCTTGTCGATCCCCATGCCAAAGGCCACGGTGGCCACAACGATCAACCCGTCTTCGCGGGCGAATCGCCCCTCGACGATGCGCCGGTCCTCAGCGTCCATGCCGCCGTGATAATGACAAGCGCTGTGCCCTTCGTCGCGCAATGCCTTGGCCAGGGCTTCGGTCTTGGCGCGGGTGCCGCAATAGACGATGCCAGCGCGCCCCTTACGGGCTGCGGCGAATTCCAGGACCTGTTTGCGGGGGCCGTCCTTGGTGG
>DAOUPC010000209.1 GCA_030626365.1 Paracoccaceae bacterium | reverse complement strand
GGGCACCAGCCGGGTATAGGAATTGCCGTGTGGTGCAAAGATCAGCGTGCTGGCGGGCATCGCGGCCAGACACCCGGCCACGCCGTGGCGCAGCACATCTGACCCCGCTGCCCCGCCATCGTCAAACACATTGCGCCCTTGCCGGTCCAGCACCGAAAAATGCACATGCATCCCGTTCCCGGCGTCCGTCGCATAGGGTTTGGCCATGAAGGTGGCGGCGAACCCGTGCTGGCGCGCAACCCCACGTACCAACGCCTTGAACAGCCACGCGTCATCTGCGGCGCGCATGGCATCCTGATGGTTCAGGTTGATTTCAAACTGGCCGATCCCGGCCTCGGAAATGGCGGTTTGCGCCGGGATGCCCATGGCCGTGCAGCCATCGTAAAGTGCGCTGAAAAAACTGTCGAACGCGTCCAGTTCGTTCATGGACAGGATCGTTTCATCGTTTAGGACGCGCCCGGTTAGTGGGTTTTTCGGCGGGCCGGGGGCCGCGCCGCTGTCGTCGATCAGGGTGAATTCCATTTCGGTTGCGGCCACCACCTGCCAGCCGCGCGCGGCGTAACGCTCCAGCACAGCGGCCAGCGCATGACGCGGGTCGCCGTCAAATGGCGTGCCGTCGTCGGTATAAAGCGCCATCGGCACCAGCGCTGTTGGCGTGGAAATCCACGGCATCGCCACCGGCCCGCGTGTCGTGGGGCGCAGCACCCCATCGGCATCCCCGGTTTCGAACACCAGCGGGCTGTCAACGATATCACGCCCCCACAGGTCCAGGTTCAGCGCCGACAAAGGCAGTCGCACCGCGCCCTTGTCCAGCTTTGGGGCGTAACTGCCCGGCACACGTTTGCCACGCATCTGGCCGTTCAGATCACAGGCGGCAACGCGGAAGGTGGAAAAGTGGCTAAGGTCCATGCGCAAGCTCCTGTCGGCGCAGAACGCTCTGCGCGGGGTCAGGGCATGTCTATAGGACGAGAGGCGCTGCTGTCACCATAATTTGATCAAATTACGGCAACAGCCCGTCAGGCAGGATCGGCTTTGAGCGCGCGTGCCTGCGAAAATGACAGCAACCGTTTGCTGTTTTCGTCCCACAGATGCAGCCGCGCACAGACCAGGCTTTGCCGGATGGTCAGCTTTTTGCTGCCTTGCGCCAGTTCGGGTTGATCGCGCAGAACTTCGGTCAGGCGATAAAAGGGGATGCGGCTGTAAAGGTGGTGAACGTGGTGGATGCCGATATTGGCACTGAACCATTGCAGTACCTTTGGCAGGTCATAATGGGAGGACCCATTCAGCGCTGCATCGTGCAACTGCCAGTCGCCGTCATGTTCCCAATGGGTATTCTCGAACTGATGCTGGACATAAAACAGCCAGACCCCGGCCGAGGCCGCAATCAGGGTTGAGGGCAGAAAGATCAGCAACAAAGGGGCCAACCCGCCGAACCAGAACACCACAAACAGGGCCGCCAGTATGGCCAGATTGGTGCCCATGGCGCTGACCCAGTATTTCATGCTGGTCATCAGCCCGTAAGGAATGCGGTTCTGAAGGAAAAACAGGAACCCCGGCCCAAGGCCAAACAAGGTCACCGGATGGCGATAAACCTTGTATTCCAGGCGCCGGACCCAAGACAGGTCGTTGTATTCGGTCACGGTCAGCGTATGCACATCACCCATGCCACGTTTGTCCAGATTGCCCGAGGTCGAGTGGTGTATCGAATGGGTTCGCCGCCAGACATCATAAGGTGTCAGGGTGATGACCCCCAGAATCCGGCCAACCCAGTCGCTGAGAGCGCGATTATGGAAAAACGCCCCATGACCGCAATCATGCTGAATGGCAAACAGGCGCACCAGAAAACCCGCATTAAGGACCGAGATCGCCAGCGTCAGCCAATAGCTGACCGAAAGCGACCACCAGGCCAGCGCCCAGAGAATCAGGAAAGGCCCGACACTGATCGCCAGTTCATACGCGCTGCGCAGTTCGCTGGGTTCGCGATATTTGGCAAGGGTCTTGATCCAGTCGCGAGGCGCGATCGGTTGGGCCGGCGAAGACACCGGTGTGGAATCGGGACTTTTGGACATATGCCTGCTTTTTTATCGTTTCCAGAAGACGGATAAACGACCTTGCGGCCTTGGCAAGTGAATTCTGGTGCATGTGGGCACCAGAGCGGGGCTTTCGTTGCAATGTTACATGATGATGATCGGGGGTTGGCGCAGGTTATTACCGCATCAGGTTAAGGCGAAACCGCATCCTGACGCGCCGTTCGACGGGTAAATGCCGGTTCAGGCGTTTGTTGATGACCCCGAACAGGGCGACGATAAGCAGCGTCACCATGATGAAATACATCGCCAGGATCGGATAGGGGATAAACGGGTTAAAGGTCTTGTCGGCAAAGTAATTGGCATAATAAAGCGCGTCGCCCTTTTGCCGCCAGGCCGGAAAGCTGCTGAAATAAACCAGCGTTGTGGCGTGGAACAGGAAGATTGCCTCGTTGGTATAGGCGGGCCAGGCCAGCCGCAGCATGGTCGGCCAGACGATCCGGCGGAACCGGGGCCAGCCGGACATGCCATAGGCATCTGCCGCGTCGGTGTCGCCCTTGGGGATCGAACGCAGCGCGCCATAAAATATCTCGGCGGTGTAGGCGGCGGTATTGCAAAACAGCACGATCAGCGCGCCCAGCCACGCGGCGGTGAAGGGGCTGAAGAATGGAATGACGCCTTTGAGGTTAAGAAACAGGAAGTAGGCAAAGAAGAACTGGATGAACAACGGCGAGCCACGGAACAGGAAGATAAACCATTCTGCCGGTTTGCGCAGCCATCGGTTGTCTGACCCTTTGGCCACGGCCAGTGCTGTGGCAAAGAAAAATCCGGTGAACAATGCCAGCGCGCCAAAGTAGACATTCCAGATCATGCCCGAGCCGATCAGCGTGAAATGTTCACACAAGGTAAAGTTTTCCTTGGGCAACAGCCGTTCGCCAATGCCGATCGAACGCAGGCCGTAATCCTGTATGGTTTGCCAGCAGCTCATACTGCGGCCTTTCGCTGTGCTTCGCCGCCACTGGTGGCTTGCCCGTGGGTCAGCCTTCCCATCAGGCGTTCAAGCACCACCTCGGATACACGGGTGAAGGCAAGGTAAAAGACCAGCAGGAACAGGAAATACCACATGCGCCAGTCGCCATGCGGATAGCTGGTGAATTTCGGGGTTTTGGTGCCGCCCAGTTCGCGTGCCCAATAGACGATATCCTCGATGCCCAGCAGGAACAAAAGCGGTGTGGCCTTGATCAGCACCATCCACAGGTTGGAAAGGCCGGGCAGGGCATAGACCCACATTTGCGGCACAAGGATGCGCCAGAATGCCTGGGCGTGGGTCATGCCATAGGCCTCGGCGGTTTCGATCTGTTCGCGGGGTACGGCGCGCATGGCCCCATAAAGGACGTTGGCCGCAAAAGCCCCGAACACGATGGCAAAGGTGATCACCGCCAGCGAAAAACCATAGCTTTCATGCACCCATTGCGGGGCGCTGCCCAGTGGCAGTTTGGCTTGCGTGCAGACCAGAAAATCGGCCCCCTGGCGAATTGGCTGGTCCCAGTCGGGGCACAGTATTTTGTGACGTGTCCATTCGAATGCCTGATCCAAGGCAATCACGAAGAACAGGAAAAAGGCAATATCTGGCACGCCGCGCACCAGCGCGATATAGGTCTTGCCGACCCAGGAAAGCGGGATAATGCGGGACCGTGCGGACATGGCCCCCCAAAACCCGACCCCAAGTGCCACGGGGGCAGTGACAGCCAGCAGCAACAGAACTTTTATAAAGGACAGATAGAAGGACATGTGCACACCGGTCGTCAGATAGCACGAGAACCAGCCAAAACTGCCGAGTGTTTCTGGGTCAGAACAGTATGAAAACATGCAAATCCGCGGTTGCGCTATTTAAGCCCGTCGCGGGCTTTCATCGCATTGGTGCAATGGCAGGCCCGCGTGGGCGGGCCTGCCGGGTTTCATCAGATCAATAGGTGGCGGTGTCTTCGCCAAACCACTTGACCAGCAGCTTGTTCAGCGACCCGTCGGCCTTCATCGAAGTGATGGCCGCGTCAAACTTGTCGCGCAGTTCCGTGTCGCTTTCGCGCAGGCCCATGCCAACGCCGCCGCCCAGCGGGACGTCAGGCCCGACAAACATCAGCGCGCCGGCGCTTTCTTCGACCAGTGGTGCTAGATAATCCTTGTCGGCCAGCACCGCGTCAGCTTCGCCATTGCGCACGGCGGCGATGGTTTCTTCGGGGGTGGCGAATTCAACCAGGGTGGCCCCGCTTTCAGCCACAAAACCCGCCTGAATGGTGGCGGTTTGGGCTGCGATCACGCCGCCTTTCAGGTCTACGCCTTCACTTGTGGCCACATAGGCGGACGCGGAGGGCGGGACATAGTTCTGGGTAAAGTCGATGACCTCATCCCGCTCGGCGGTGATGGACATGCCGGCGATGATTGTGTCGTAGTTGCCCGACACCAGGTTCGGGATGATCGAGTCCCAGTCGTTCTTGACCCATTCGCAGGTCAGTCCGGCGCACGCGCACAATTCGTCGCCCACTTCGCGCTCGAACCCGTCGACTTCGCCGGCGTCATTGATGAAGTTATACGGAGGATAGGCCCCTTCGGTGCCCATACGCACGGTGTCTGCCCATGCCAGTCCGGCGCTGAGCGCAAGAATGGCGGTGCCGAGGATCAGTTTTTTCATGGTAAATACTCCTTTGTTTTGATGTCGCTAGATTAGTCCGCCTTGGTGGCAGAAAGAAAGCCCCTGAGGCGTTCGGATTTGGTGTTGCCGAACAGCTCGGCGGGTGGTCCTTGTTCCTCGATCCGGCCCTGATGCAGAAACACCACGTGATCGGACACATCGGCAGCCAGTTTCATGTCATGGGTGACGATCAGCATGGTGCGCCCCTCACTGGCCAGATCCTTGATGACCCTGATCACTTCTTGTTCCAGTTCCGGGTCCAGCGCGCTGGTCGGTTCGTCGAACAACAACGCCTCTGGTTCCATGCACAGAGCGCGGGCAATCGCCGCGCGCTGTTGCTGGCCACCCGACAGTTG
>DAOUPC010000177.1 GCA_030626365.1 Paracoccaceae bacterium | reverse complement strand
GTCGCATGGGCGAAAACATCTGGGGCCGTCCAAAGTCGCCAGTAAATCGCCGCGAATATGGCCCCGGCCAGCACGGTCAGGGCCGCAAAGGCAAACTTTCTGATTTCGGTATTCAGCTGCGCGCCAAGCAAAAGCTCAAGGGCTATTATGGCGACCTGACCGAAAAACAATTCCGCCGCATCTACGCCGAAGCCGGCCGTGTTAAAGGCGACACTGGTGAAAACCTGATTGGTCTGCTGGAACGCCGCCTGGACGCGGTTGTGTACCGTGCCAAGTTCGTGGCGACCGTCTTTGCCGCCCGTCAGTTCGTTAACCACGGCCACGTCCGTGTGAACGGCAAGAAGGTCAACATCCCGTCCTACCGTGTAAAAGAGGGCGACGTGATCGAAGTGCGTGACCGTTCCAAGCAGATGGCCGCCATTCTGGAAGCCACCCAGCTGCCCGAGCGCGATGTGCCGGACTATATGGACGTTGACCACTCTAAGCTGACAGCCACGTTTGTGCGCACCCCGACCCTGGGCGATGTGCCGTACCCGGCGATGATGGAACCAAACCTGGTTGTGGAATTCTACGCCAAGAACTGACCCTTTTCAGTTCCAGTCAAATTTCAAAAGGCCGCGCGGTTTGCGCGGCCTTTTTTGTTGCGTGTGCCCTGGAAAATGCTGATATATTTTGGCTGGCGACAAATTGCGTGCGCCGTCCGTTCTGATTTGGAAAGGCCCGCCAGATGACAAGCAGAAAACCCATTGAAACCACCACCTTAGGGGCCTTTCCCAAGCCGGATTATGTTCCGGTTCGTGACTGGTTCGATTCTGCCCGTGAAGCCGGCGGCATGAACACCAGCCAGACGACCCGCGATTACACAACCGATATCGCCAAAAACACGGACGCGCACGAGGCGCTGTTCATCCGCGCCGCCAAAGAGGTGATCGATATCCAGATCCGCGCCGGCATCACCATCCCGACCGACGGAGAGGTGCGCCGCGAAAATTATATCCACTATCATTGCCGCCACATCGACGGGTTCGATTTTGTTGATCTGGAACATCGGGTATTGCGCGACGGGGCCTATGAAACGGACCTGCCGGCCATTCGAAAACCGGTCAGTCACGCCGGGGGGGTCTTTTACGCCGCGCATGATTACAAGGCGGCCCAAAGCGTCAGTTCGCGCCCGGTAAAGGTCACGCTGCCCGGGCCGCTGACCATTATGGACACAACGGCGGATTGTTTTTACAACGACCGCGCCAAACTGAACGCCGCACTGGCCGAAACGGTGAACCGGGAAATCCGCGCGCTGGCGGATGCCGGGTGCCAGTACATTCAGGTTGATGAACCGCTGTTCGCGCGTCAGGTCGGTGATGCGCTTGGCTTTGGCATGGAGGGGCTGGAGCGGTGTTTTCACGGGCTGCCCAAATCGGTGACCCGTGTGGTGCATATGTGCTGTGGCTATCCTGACCATCTTGATGATGACGATTACAAAAAGGCCGACCCGGACAGCTATCATCAGCTAAGTGCGGCAATAGATCAGGCCGCCTTTGATCAGGTGTCGATCGAGGATGCCCATTGCTGTAACAACCTGAACCTGCTGGATAAACTGCCATCCAAAACGGTGATCTTCGGCGCGGTGGCGATTGCCAGCAGTCGGCTGGAAACCGTGGACGAAGTGGTCGCACGCCTGCGTTTGGCGCTGAACCATATTGACCGTGATCGTCTGGTGGTGGCCCCCGATTGCGGTCTGGGCCTGTTGCCTGCCGATCTGGCCGAGGCAAAGCTGCGCGTAATGTGCGCGGCGGCGCGGCTGATTTAAGGTCTGTTGTGACGTTCATCACATGCTGGCGGGTGCCCGGATATGCCCGGATTACAAGGGCAGGGGGCGCCCTTCGGCAATCGCCTCCATCGCGAAGTACGAGGTGACGCTGTCCAGTTCAACGCCGTCGATCAGGCGTTGATAGACCTTGTCATAACTGGTCATGTCCTCGGTCACGACCTTTAGCTGATAGCCGTAATCGCCGCTGATCCGGTGAAAATCCACCACCTCGGGGATGCTTAGAACGTGGCGGCGAAAGGCCATCAGCCAGTCGGCTGAATGGTGCCGGGTGCGCAGCATCACAAACACCACCAGATCCAGCCCCAGTTTACGCCGGTCGACGCGCGCGGTTGACCCTTGCAGCACACCTGTGTCGCTTAGGGTGCGCAATCGCCGCCAACAGGCGTTTTGCGACATGCCGATCCGGTCCGCCAGTTCGCGTTGGGACAGGCTGGCATCTTTTTGCAGTTCCCGCAGTAATCGTTTGTCAGTTTGATCTGGAATATTGCTCATGCCCAATCATATGACACAAAAAAATAAGAAAACCAATGTAAATAGGCAAAGTTAATTGATGAAATTCAGATCATCTTTGCCTTGCAACAAAGGAATCTGCCCCATGCCTCTCTCTCAGTTTCGTGAAACCGTGTTGGCCGCCACCCAAAATGGAACCCTGCGTGACGGGTTGATCGGGGAAAATATGATGATTCCGGGGCTGAACGGGGATGTGCCGCTGGTTTATGCCGATTACGTGGCATCCGGGCGGGCGTTGCGCCAGGTCGAGGATTTTGTGACCAGCCACGTTTTGCCATTTTATGCCAATAGCCACACCGAGGCATCCTGGTGCGGGGCCTATACGACACGGCTGCGCGAAGCGGCGCGGCATGAAATTGCCCGCCTTGTCGGGGCCGGCAAGGATGACGCGGTGATTTTTGCCGGATCGGGGGCCACTGCCGGGCTGAACCGGCTGGTCAACCTTTTGGGAATTGAAACGGCGGATCGTCCGGTCGTGTTCATCGGGCCATATGAGCATCATTCAAACATCCTGCCATGGCGCGAAAGCCGCGCACAGATCGTGGTGATCCCCGAGGCCGAAATGGGCGGTCCTGATCTGGATGCTTTGGCGCGGGCGCTGGAAACGCACGCCGGGTCCGATTTGAAAATCGGCAGCTTTTCTGCCGCCTCGAATGTGACGGGCATTATCACCGACCCCGATCCGGTGACCCGCCTTCTTAAGGCGCACGGGGCATTGTCGATCTGGGACTATGCGGGGGGCGGGCCGTATCTGAAGATTGACATGGGGGCGGCGGGGGATGCGCGCATGGACGGCGTTGTCGTGTCGGCGCATAAATTTGTTGGCGGGCCGGGGGCCTCGGGGGTGCTGATTGTCAATCAGGGTGTGGTCAGGGCGACCCGCCCCAGTATGCCGGGCGGTGGCACGGTGACGTTCGTGTCGCCGTGGCGCCATGAATACCTGGACGATCTGGTGGCCCGCGAAGAGGCCGGAACCCCGAACATCATTGGTGACATCCGCGCGGCCCTTGCCTTTATCGTCAAGGATGTGGTGGGAACCGGTGAAATCGCCCACCGCGAGGCACAGGTCAACCGGATGGCGCTGGCAGGCTGGGCCGATAACCCGCATCTGACCCTGCTGGGCACGGACAAGGTGCATCGCCTGCCGATCTTTTCCTTTCTGGTGCGTGATCACGCGGGCGTGCCGGTGCATCAACAACTGTTCACCCGGATGCTAAGCGATATCTATGGCATTCAGGTGCGTGGCGGTTGTGCCTGCGCCGGGCCGTATGGTCATCTGTTGCTGGACATCGATCAGGCCACGTCAGAGGCGCTGTATACCAAGGTGGTGGGCGACGGGCAGGATGTCAGCAAACCCGGTTGGGTGCGCCTGAACTTTGGCTATCTCATGGATGATGCCACCGTGCGCTATATCATCGACAGCGTGAATGCGCTGGCCCGCTCGACGGCGGATTATGCGCCGCTTTATCGGCTGGATGCGGCAACGGGCATGTATCACCGGCAGGATCAGGCCGCCTGAGTGGCCCCGGCGCCCCACATGGTGCAGGATTGATGGGGGGCGCAGGATTATCGGGGCAAGTGCCTGATGGCAAAATCCGGCTGGCCATGGGGCGGCCACGCCGATAGAACGGCCCGACAAGGGGATCGGTGCCATGACCAGTCAGATCAATCCACAACCGGGGATCATGAATATCGCGCCTTATCAGGGTGGCAAGGCCACGCTGGCGGGTATTGATAACGTGATCAAACTGTCGTCGAACGAAAACCCGCTGGGCCCGTCAGAGGCGGCAATCGAGGCGGTGCGCCGATCGGCCATGAACATGCACCGCTATCCCTCTACCGACCACCGCGCCCTGCGCGAGGCCATTGGCAATGCGCACGGACTGGACCCTGAAAAGGTAATTTGCGGGGCCGGCAGCGACGAAATCATCGCCTTTTTGTGCCAGGCCTATGCCGGGCCGGGGGACGAGGTGATCCATACCGAACACGGCTTTGCCATGTACCGCATTTCTGCGCTGGCCGCCGGGGCCACGCCGGTCGAGGTGCCCGAAAGGGACAGGGTTACGGATGTGGATGCAATTCTGGCCGGATGCAGCGCGCGCACAAGGCTGGTGTTCATTGCCAACCCCAACAACCCCACCGGCACGATGATCGGCGGCGCGGATGTGGCCCGGCTGGCGGCGGGGCTGCCGCCAAAGGCGCTGCTGGTGCTGGACGGGGCCTATGCGGAATTTGTTGATGGGTTTGACGGTGGCGCGGCCCTGATCGGGGCGCGCGACAACGTGGTGATGACGCGCACCTTTTCCAAGCTTTACGGGCTGGGCGGGATGCGGGTTGGCTGGGGCTATGGCCCGGCGGCGATCATTGATGTGCTGAACCGGGTGCGCGGGCCGTTCAACCTGTCGGCGGCGGCGCTGGCGGCGGGCGAGGCGGCGATTGGCGATACCGGTTATGTCGAACACTGCCGGGCCGAGAACGCCAGATGGCGGGCCTGGCTGGCCGAGGCGCTGGCCACGGCTGGCGTGCCATCGGACACGTCCTGCGCTAATTTCATTCTGGCCCGGTTCGCCGACCAGCAAGAGGCAGAACGCTGTGATCAGTACCTGCAAAGTCAGGGCCTGATCGTGCGCCTTGTGGCTGGTTATAAGCTGCCCAATGCGTTGCGGATAACTGTGGGTGATGAAATTGCCTGTCGCCGGGTGGCCACGGCCATTGCGACGTTCAAGGGGGTAGCATGAGCAAGGTAATCTATGACCGTGTGGCGCTGATCGGGCTGGGCCTGATTGCGGGTTCGATGTATCACGCGATCAAACGTGCCGGGTTGGCGCGCGAGGTGACGGGCTTTGCCCGTTCGGGCGAAACCCGCGATATTGCGCGTGAAATCGGCCTGTGTGACCGGGTCTGCGACAGTGTGGCCGAGGCGGCCGAGGGCGCGGATCTGGTGGTTTTGTGCGTGCCGATCGGGGCAATGGGGCAGGTGGCGCAGGATATTTCCGGGGTGCTGAAACCCGGTGCCACCGTGACCGATGTGGGGTCGGTCAAGGGGGCGGTGATCGAGGCCGTATCGCCGCACATTCCCAAGGGCGTGCATTTTGTTCCCGGACACCCGATGGCGGGCACCGAACACAGCGGACCCCGGTCCGGCTTTGCCGAGCTGTTTGATAACCGCTGGTGCCTGCTGGTCCCGGTCGAGGGCACCGATCAGGCGGCGGTGGACAGGCTGGAATCGCTTTGGAAGGCGATGGGCGCGAACGTCGAGGTGATGGAGCCCGATCACCACGATCTGGTCTGCGCCGTAACCAGCCACGCACCGCACCTGATCGCCTATACGATGGTTGGTGTGGCCGATGATCTGCGGCGCGTGACTGACAATGAAGTGATCAAGTTTTCGGCGGCGGGTTTTCGCGATTTCACCCGGATTGCCGCCAGTGATCCGACCATGTGGCGCGATGTTTTTCTGAGCAACAAAGAGGCCACGCTGGAAATTCTGGGGCGCTTTACCGAAGAACTGTTTTCGCTGCAACGCGCGATACGCACCGGGGACGGGGACCTCCTGTTTGACTATTTCACCCGCACCCGTGCCATCCGCCGGGGCATTATTGATGCCGGGCAGGACACCGATGCGCCCAACTTTGGGCGCGGGGGATCAGGCGCGGGGGATCGGGCCAGTGATGATCGGGCCAGTGATGATTGATCCAGTGATGATTGACCGGATTGCCATACCGGCGATTGTCGCGGTGTTGCTGGGCAGCTTTCCGGCGGCAGCCAATGCGCCGGATACTTCGCTGCGCCCCAGGGCGCGCCCAGTGGTTTCTGAAACGGTGGTTTCTGAACCCGTGGTGGCCCGTATGGCACTGGCACCATTGCC
>DAOUPC010000288.1 GCA_030626365.1 Paracoccaceae bacterium | reverse complement strand
CCTTTGTGTTGCGCCAGGGGGTGCGGGGGGAACACCTGTTCTGGGTCTGCCTGACCTGTGCGCTGTCTGATGCGGTGCTGATTGCGGCGGGGGTTGCCGGATTCGGGGCGCTGGCGCTGGCGGTTCCGTGGGTTGAACCGGTGATGCGCTATGGCGGGGCGGGGTTTTTGATCATTTACGGTGCGCTGGCCCTGCGTGCGGCTTGGCGCGGTGGTTCGGCACTAACACCGGATGCGGATGCGGCACAGGGCGGGTTGGCCACCCCACTGGCCACCACGTTGGCCACAGTACTGGCGCTGACCTGGCTGAACCCGCATGTGTATCTGGATACTGTGGTGCTGATCGGCGCGGTTTCGGCGCAATACCCGGACCGGATGGTGTTTGCCCTGGGGGCGATCAGCGCCAGTTTCGTGTTCTTCTTTGGCCTTGGTTACGGCGCGCGCCTTGTTGCGCCGGTATTTGCCCGGCCACGTGCCTGGGCCGTGCTGGACGGGATTATCGGGCTGACCATGTGGGCAATCGCCTGGAGGCTAATTGCCATGTGAAGGGTTGTGTGCCGCGCAGAATGGGTATTCAACCTGATATCATGACCCGTCCTGCCAGTTCCAGCCCTGCCAACCCTGCCGGTGCCAACCCGATTGTCGGTATCGTGTGGATGCTGGTGACCGGCCTGTGCTTTGTTGCCGTGACGGCGCTGGTCAAGCTGATGGGGGTGGGCATTCCGCCGGCTGAATCGGCGTTTCTGCGGTATGTGATCGGTTCTGTCTTTTTGCTGCCGATTGTTTTGCCGGTGATGATAAAGACCCGCCTGACCCGGCGCCACTGGGCCTTGTTTGGTATGCGCGGCACCATGCACGCGGTCGGGGTGATCCTGTGGTTTTATGCCATGACCCGTATTCCGCTGGCCGAGGTGACGGCGATGAATTACCTCTCGCCGGTCTATGTGACCATCGGCGCGGCGCTGTTTCTGGGCGAAAAGCTGGCTGTGCGCCGCATTGCGGCGCTGGTGGCGGCGCTGGTGGGGACGTTGATCATCCTGCGCCCCGGATTTCGTGAAGTCAGCCCCGGCCATCTGGCCATGCTGCTGGCGGCGGTGGTGTTTGGTGGATCGTACCTGTTGGCCAAGGTCACGGCGGACGAGGTGAACCCAGGCGTGGTTGTGGGGATGCTGTCGGTGGTGGTGACCATTGTGCTGGCCCCGTTTGCCGCCGCCAACTGGGTGACGCCCGATCTGCGGGAAATCGCCATCCTGTGCGGTGTCGCCGTCTTTGCCACGGTGGGGCATTATACGATGACCCTTGCGTTACGGGCGGCCCCGATTGCGGTCACCCAACCGGTGACGTTCCTGCAACTGATCTGGGCCACGGCGCTGGGCGCGCTGGTGTTTGCAGAACCGGTTGACGCATGGGTGGTGGCCGGCGGTTGCGTGATCCTGGCGTCGATCAGTTTCATCACCTGGCGCGAGGCAATGATGAACCGGCGGATCATCACGCCGCCAACCCCTGCCACCAAGGTCTGAACGGCCCCATCCGGCCCCATCCGGCACTTGCCATGTCGGCTTATACGCGCGTCGGTTTTTTATTGATTGACCAGTCAATAAACCGTACCAGCGTTTCATCACCCAGCAAGAAGGACCGCGGCAATGCCCAAACTTGGAATGGAACCGATCCGGCGCGAGGCATTGGTCAGGGCCACCATCGACGAAATCGGGGATGCGGGGTCGTTGCATGTCACGGTCAGCCAGATCGCCCGGCGGGCAGGGATGTCCAGCGCGCTGGCGCACCATTATTTCGGCGGCAAGGATCAGATTTTCCTGGCCGCCATGCGCCGCATCCTGTCCGATTTCGGGGCCGAGGTACGTGTCGAACTGGCCAATGCGGCCCCGGACAGGCGCGCCGAGGCGATTATTCGCGCCTGTTTCGCGCCATCATGTTTTTCACCCAGGGCGATCAGCGCATGGATGACGTTTTACGTGATGGCACAGACCAACGCCGAGGCGCTGCGGCTGTGGCAACTGTACCAATGGCGGCTCAGGTCAAACCTGACCCACGCCCTGCGCCCGGTTGCCAGCGACCCCAAGGCACTGGCGGCAACACTGGCGGCGTTGATTGACGGGCTTTACCTGCGCTCGGCGCTGAATGACCCGGACACACCCGAGACCGCAACGCGCCACGCGCTGTCGGTGCTGCGGCTGTTATGTGCGGCGTGATGCGCCGGGGCGCGCCATATGCCGGTTGGACAGAGGGACGGGGATAGAAATGGAAGCAGATTTTGTCGTTGTCGGGGCCGGGTCGGCCGGTTGTGCGCTGGCCTATCGGTTAAGTGCGTCGGGGGCTTCGGTGCTGGTGGTCGAACATGGCGGCACGGACGCCGGCCCGTTCATCCAGATGCCCGCCGCCCTTAGTTACCCGATGAACATGGCGCGCTATGACTGGGGGTATCGCTCTGAACCGGAACCGCACCTGAACAACCGTCAACTGGCCTGCCCGCGCGGCAAGGTGATTGGTGGATCATCCAGCATCAATGGCATGGTTTATGTGCGCGGGCACGCGATGGATTACGACCATTGGGCCGGGGCGGGCGCGGATGGCTGGGCGGCGGCAGATGTGCAGCCCTATTTCCGGCGCATGGAAAGCTGGCATGACGGGGGGCATGGTGGCGATGCGGGCTGGCGCGGCACGGATGGGCCGTTGCATGTGACACGCGGGCCGCGCGAAAACCCGCTGTTTGGTGCCTTTGTCGAGGCCGGGCAACAGGCCGGATATCAGACCACGGATGATTATAACGGGCAAAAACAAGAAGGCTTTGGCCCGATGGAACAGACGGTCTGGCAAGGCCGGCGCTGGTCTGGTGCCAATGCCTATCTGCGCCCTGCCTTG
>DAOUPC010000057.1 GCA_030626365.1 Paracoccaceae bacterium | reverse complement strand
TTCGATGCCGGCGGCGGCAAATTCGTTGCGGACCCGGTTGTACAGCTCTTTTCGGATGGTGAATTGCGTGCCAGGTTTGGCCATGAACTTGCCGCGCATGACGATGCCGACATCGTCGAACATAAGTACGCCCTGGCTTTTGAACGGCTCAAGGAAATCATCCTTGAACAGGGGGTCTTCCATCATTTCGGCACCGATCTTCTTGAATATTTTCTTGACCTTGTTGGGGTCGGTATCGAACGGCACGGTGAACATCAGTTTCATGATTACCCAGTCGCGGCTGAAGTTGGTCAGCTTGGGGATCTCACCGTAAGGAATGGTATGCACCAGCCCACGGTGATGACGCAGCTGCATTGAGCGGATCGAGATTTTTTCGACCGTGCCCATGGTGCCGCCCACATCGACATATTCGCCAACCCGAAAGGCATCGTCGACCAGGAAAAAGATACCCGACACGATGTCGGTAACCAGTTTCTGTGCGCCAAAACCGATGGCCAGACCAAGGATGCCAGCACCGGCCAAAAGCGGCGTCGTATCAATACCCAGCGCACTTAGCGCCACCAGACCAAAGATCACGGCAATGGCCACCTGTGCGGTCATTCTGATCAGCGGCAGAACCGTGGCCAGACGCGAGCCGCCCGCACCACCACCGTCGCCGCCGGCCTCTTCGACATTGCCGTCCGTGGCGGTCATTTCCGCGGCCAGACGGCGGTTGATCCACAGCGATACGATTTCATAGACGATATAGCCGATGGCAGAAACCATCAGGAATTCGATTACATTCCCGGCAAAGTTATGACCAACCCCGGCGGCGGCCAGATTGTGCAGGTCGATATCCCACGCCCCGGCGATCATCAGCACCACGAATATGCCCGCGATGACCCGGCCAATGCGGATATAGCTGCGTTTGGTGGATTTGTACGCCGCTTCGGCCACCGGCCCATCACCGATCATCGGCGGCAACAGATGGCGCACCAGACCCCGGATCAATGTATCGAAGGCCGGCAACAGGAACAGCCATCCCATGGTGGTGTATTGCGGCACCGAATACAGGATGTGGATCATTCCCAGACCCGTAATCGTGATGCTGATCGCCCACATAAGGGCCGATACGGCAATGATGAAATATGGGTAAAGGCGGGCAACAGATTCGTCAAAACGGGTACGGTCCGGGTCGGTCCCTAGAATGATCTCGCTCAGCCCTTCGCGGGCGGTCCATGCAATGATGGCGATATAGATATGAAGCGCACTGCTTAGCCAGAAACCAATTCTGGTTTCGCCCAAGGGAACGTCGTTGTTGACGTTGAAACCGGTGACAAACACCACGATGCCACTTAGGATCATCAACCCGACCAAATGTCGATAAAGGTATTTGGCCCATGTGTCGTCGACATTCACCAGCCGCAGATCAGCCCGGGCAGGTGCCAGGACAAAGCGGGCAAGTGCCGCGGTCAGGCGGGGCAGCCAGATCAGATTCACAATAAACGGCGCGACGAAAACCAGTTGTTGCTTGTCCAGCAAGGCCGACCCGACCGTGCGCAGGGCAATGTAAAAGGCGATCAGCCCGATAATTTCGCGCAAAAACCGGCGAAACAGATAGCTGAGAGAGGTCCACAAGGTTGAATCATCCTGCGCCACTTCGGTCTTTTGCCAGCGTCTGGTAAAGAACGTCAACGCGTATTCGGCGGCAAAACCGGCGGCAAGCGCCAATGCGGTAAAGGCGAACAGGGTCATCAGGCCGTTGTCGCTAAACGAGCCGGCAAAATTGGATATGGCCTGTGCTTCTCGGACAAAAAGAACGGGCAGCAACATTACCGCACCAACAATCGGTGAATAGAACGCCGTCCAGAGTGTCGTGATCTTTTCGCCAAGCGTTTTACGCGATTTCGGCGCGTTTTCGGCCTGTGCCACCGCATCCAGCCGGTCCAGCAACATGCCGCGCACCTGATCGTCGGACATGCGCGCCACCAGTTCGTGTATCGCGTCGGGGGTCAGCGGATCGGGCAGGGCAGGGGTGGCTGTCGCGCCGCTATCGCCTGAACCTGTAAGCGCCGCCATCTGGGCATTGGCCACAACCGGCACGCTGAAAATTGCAAATGAGAAAACAAAAATGAATCGTAAAAGAAATGCCATGAAAGCCCCCGGAGCCTTTGAAATTTCGCACACCTTTAGCGATATTATAATCGCGCGCCCAGCATTTTGCGTCACTTTCGCGGTTTATGCGCGCAAATCCAAAAAAAAGGCCGAGCACAAGGCTCGGCCGAAGTCCAACAGGGAGGTATGAAGATGATGAGCGTTGAAGCATCACCGCCTTCGTGAATAGATTTAGGTAGCCACCCCTTGCCATTCAAGTTCTTTTATGTCGCAGGCGCAGCATTTCCGCTATGCGTTCAGCGCATGGCTGGGGGCGGATTTATATTTTCCCCAATGCCCTCAGGCGCTTGCGGTGTGAAATTATCTCGTCCTGAACGAAATCCCGGAACGCAGAGATGCGTTTTGATTGGCGTAATTCTTCCGGGTAGGCAAGGAATACGGGCACATCGGCCGATTCTATTTCCGGCAGCACATGCACAAGGTCGGGAAAGTCCTCGGTCACGTAATCGGGCAATACGCCGATGCCAAGGTTATTCAATACCCCCTGCAACACACCGAAATAATTATTCACCGTCAGCTTGGACTGGGGGGTGCTGGTCATCAGGTGCTGCACCAGCACCGCCCCCGCCCCAACCTGCGCCGAGCCGGGATTCTGACAAATCAGCCGGTGGGCGGCCATATCTTCGATACGGTTCAACTCTCCCATGCGGTCCAGATATGTGCGCGATGCATAAAGCTGCATCCGCACGGTCATCAGCCGTTTGCGGATCAGGTCGGCCTGGCTGGGTTCTTTCATGCGGATCGCCACGTCGGCCTCGCGCATGGGCAGGTCCAGCACCCGTTCCTCAAGCATCAGGTCAATTTTCAGGTCGGGGTATTTTTCGTACAGCTTGGGCAGGCGCGGGACCAGCCACAGGGTGCCAAAGCCAAAGGTGGTGGTGACCCGCAATTCGCCGAACACCTCGTCGTCGCTGTCACGTATCCTGGCCGAGGCCGCGTCCAGCCGTTTGTTCATCGCCGTGGTCGCGTCAAACAGCAATTCACCCTGTTCGGTCAGGATCAGCCCGCGCGCGTGTCGGTGAAACAGCGTGGCATGCAGGCCTTCTTCAAGTGCGCGGATCTGCCGGCTGACGGCCGATTGCGACAGGTTCAGCTTGTCGCCCGCGTGGGTCAGGCTGCCCGCATCGGCCACCGCGTGAAATATTCTTAGCTTGTCCCAATCCATGCTTGTGGCTTTCCGTATGCTGCTAAGCGTCTATATGAAAGGAAATATAGGGCCTCTTGCAACCATATGTTTGGGAAATAGCAAGAATATTTCGCTATGCAGGTCAGGAATTGTGACCTAATGTGCCGATCAATTGCGCAAACTGCCTGACGTGGGGAGACGACGGATGAGTAAACAAAAGATATCCCTGAACGACCGGTTCGACCTGGACAAAAGCCCGGTGCTGCTGAACGGCACGCAGGCGTTGATCCGGCTGATGCTGATGCAAAAGGAACGCGACCGCGCAGAGGGGCACGATACTGCCGGTCTGGTGACCGGGTATCGCGGATCGCCCCTTGGGGCGGTGGATTTGCAGATGGCCCGCGCGGCGGGGCCACTGGCCGCCCATGACGTGACATTCCAGCCGGGCCTGAACGAAGACCTGGCCGCGACCGCCCTTTGGGGCGCGCAACAGGCCGAATTGCGCGGCGAGGGGCGCTTTGACGGGGTTTTCGGGCTTTGGTACGGCAAAGGGCCGGGCGTGGACCGCTCGGGCGATGTGGTGCGTCATGCCAACATGGCCGGAACCAGCCCGCTGGGCGGGGTGCTGATGGCGATGGGCGATGACCACACCGGCGAATCCAGCACCGTTTTGCACCAGTCCGAATGGGCCCTGATGGATGCCTATATGCCCATCGTCAGCCCGGCGGGTGTGCAGGAAATCATGGATTACGGCATCTACGGTATCGCGCTGTCGCGGTTCTGTGGCCTGTGGGTCGGCCTGAAGACCATGAAGGACACGATCGAGGTAACATCCGTGGTGGATGGCGACCCGCAGCGCATGAAACTGGTCGCCCCGGAACACGACATGCCCCGTGGCGGGCTGAACATTCGCCTGCTGGACACCCCCACCGCACAAGAGGCACGGGTGATCGACCACAAACGCTTTGCCGCCGAGGCATTTGCCCACGCCAACAAGATCGACAAACGCATGTGGGGCAAACCGGGGGCCAGGATTGGCTTTGTTGCGGCTGGCAAGAACTGGCTGGACCTGCTGCATGCCATGTCGCTGTTGAACATCGACGCGGACGAGGCCGAAAGGCTGGGCATCACCACCTATAAGGTCGGGCAGGTGTTTCCGCTTGATATGAGGGGGTTCAGCGACTGGGCCGAAGGGCTGGACCTGATCGTGGTGATCGAGGAAAAGCGCAAGCTGATCGAGGTGCAGATAAAAGAGGCGATATTCGATGATCGCCGGGGCCGGCGTGTTTATGGCTGGTACAAGGGCGGCGGGGCCGGGTCGATGCACGGGCCGGAACTGTTTCCCACCCGTGGCGCGCTGGAACCGATCATGATCGCCGAACGGCTGGGCGATATCCTGATCGAAGAGGGGCGCGATACGGACGGTATCCGCGCCGGGTTGCAGGGGCTTGAGGACGTGCGCCGCAACGACAACGCCAAAGACATCGCCGCGCGTCTGCCGTATTTCTGTTCTGGGTGTCCGCACAATACCGGCACCAAGGTGCCGGATGGGTCGCGCGCCTATGCCGGGATCGGCTGTCATTATATGTCACAATGGATGGAACGCTCTACGCTGGGGTTCACCCATATGTGCGGCGAAGGGGCCAACTGGATCGGCGAGGCCCCGTTTTCCAAGACGACGCATGTGTTCCAGAACATCGGTGACGGAACCTATAACCATTCGGGTATTCAGGCGATCCGTGCGGCGGTGGCTGCGGGCACCACCGTTACCTACAAGGTTCTTTATAACGACGCCTTGGCGATGACCGGCGGTCAGGGCAACGATGGCGGTCTGGATGCGGCCCGCATTGTGCGCGAATTGAAGGCAATGGGCATTGCCCATGTCGCCGTGGTCTATGACGAAAAGGAAGACATCGATTTCAAGGCCTTTCCGTCGGGTGTTGAAACCCACGAACGGGCGCAACTGGATGCGGTGCAAAAGGCATACCGCGAACATTCCGGCGTGTCGGCGATTGTTTATATCCAGACCTGTGCGGCCGAAAAACGCCGCCGGCGCAAGCGCGGGCTGTTCCCCGACCCGGACCGCCGGGTGTTGATCAATACCGACATTTGCGAAGGCTGTGGTGATTGCGGGGTTCAGTCGAACTGTGTGTCGATCGTGCCGGTGGAAACCGAACTGGGCCGCAAGCGGGCGATTGACCAGTCGTCCTGTAACAAGGATTTTTCCTGCCTCAACGGGTTCTGCCCGTCTTTCGTGACGCTTGAGGGGTCGAAACTGCGCAGCGAGGCGACGACCGATCTGGACCTGCCCGACCTGCCGCTGCCTGACCTGCCGGTGATTGACGGTACGCATAACATCGTCATTACCGGCGTGGGCGGCACCGGGGTTGTTACCATCGGTGCCCTGCTGGCACAGGCCGCGCAGCTTGATGGCAAGGGGGCGGGCATGATGGAAATGGCCGGCCTCGCGCAAAAGGGCGGCGCGGTGCATATCCATTGCCGTATTGCCGAAAAGCCCGATGATATCAGCGCCATCCGTGTCGCCACCGGCGAGGCGCACGCGCTGATCGGGGGCGATCTGGTGGTGTCGGCGGGGGCGCTGACGCTGGGTCTGACGCAGACGGGGCAAACCGGGGCCGTGGTCAACAACCACGAGATCATAACCGGCGATTTCACCCGCAACACCGAATTTACCCTGCCGACCGGGCGGCTGGAACTGGCGTTGCAGGCGCGGCTCAAGGATCGGGTGGATCTGTTTGATGCGACCGAACTGGCGCGCGCCACGATGGGCGATTCGATATTCTCGAATGTCATGATTCTGGGCGGCGCATGGCAGCGCGGCCTTATCCCGCTTGGCCTGTCAGCGATGCGCGATGCGATTGAACTGAACGGTGCCGCGGTTGCGCGAAACCTGCGGGCCTTTGATATCGGGCGCTGGGCGGTTCTGCACCCGCAAGAGGCATCCGCCCTGCTGGCCCCCGAACTGGTGGACCTGCCCAGTTCGCCCGAGGACAAGATCGCCTTTCGCGTGGCGCATTTGCGGGCCTACCAGAACAACCGGCTGGCCAAACGCTATACCCGGTTGCTGGACGGGATCGACGATGGCGCCCTGAAAGAGGCGGTCGCGTTGGGCTATCACAAGCTGCTGACCTACAAGGACGAATACGAGGTCGCGCGCCTGCTGCTGGGAAGCCACGAAAAGGCGGCGGCGGAATTTGACGGTGACCTGAAGATGACCTTCCATCTGTCCCCGCCGATCTTTGGCGGCAAGGGCCCGGATGGGCGCCCGAAAAAGCGCGCGTTTGGTGCGTGGATGGTCGGGCCTTTGCGGGTGCTGGCGCGTCTGAAGGGGCTGCGTGGCACGCCACTGGACCTGTTCGGCTATTCAGCCGAGCGCCGGATGGAGCGCGCGTTGATCCGCCAGTACCAGAGTGATCTGAAAAAGGTGCTGCCCAAGGTCACGCCGGGCACTATGGATGCGGTCAGGGCGCTGGCCGCCTTACCACTGAAGATTCGCGGCTTTGGCCCGGTCAAAATGGCATCCGAGGCAAAAGCCGCCAAGCAGCGCGAAAGGCTGCTGGCGATGATTGACCGGGATGGGGACGGGGTGAAACTGGCGGCGGAATAGACCCGGAAAGTAGGCCCGAAAAGTTGACCGGGAAAGTAGACCGGGGAAATGTATCGGGGGAAAAGCACGTCATGCACCTGCGCGACCATACCACCCACGATATCAGCTATTCCCACGCGGCCCACACCCGCGCCGGGCGGGCGGTGATCCGGCTGCTGGAAAACAGCACCGGGCGTCCGGGGCTGATCCGGCGTGCGGAGGGATATGAACGCGATGTGGCGGCGGGGCGCGATTTCTGGTCGGTGATGGTTGCGCGCTATGGTCTGTCGCTGGATGTGGTGGGCGGGTCGCTGGACAATATCCCGCGTACCGGGCCGCTGATCGTGATTTCCAACCACCCTTATGGCATTCTGGACGGGCTGATGATGGGCCATATTCTGGCGCAGATACGGGGTGATTTCCGTATTCTGGCCAATTCGGTGTTCAACGGGTCCGCTGATCTGGCCCGCGTCCTGTTGCCAATCCGTTTCGACACCAGCCGTGACGCTGTGGCGGCAAACCTGTCCACCCGGCGCAGGGCGCTGGGTTATCTGGCGGCGGGCGGGGCGATTGGCGTGTTTCCCGGCGGCACCGTCAGCACCGGGCTGGGGCCGTTTTCGCGCCCGATGGATCCGGGCTGGCGCAATTTCACCGCCCGTATGGTGGCCAGATCCGGGGCCACGGTGGTGCCGCTTTATTTCGACGGGCACAATTCGCGCCTGTTCCAGATTGCCAGCCACCTGCATTCGACGCTGCGACTGGGCCTGTTGATCCGGGAATTCGCAAACCGGGTTGATACGCCGGTTCGTGTGGTGGTGGGGCAACCCATCGGACGTGGTATGGTGGACGCGCTGGCAGGTGATTCAAATGGACTGATGGATTTCCTGCGCAAAGCCACGTATGAGCTGTCACCGACACCGCTGGCGTCCTATGATTACGGCTATGAATTCGACGTGCGGCACAAGGTTTAGAACAGGGCTTAGATCAGGGTCAGGCAAAGACATGGCAGTTGGCATATTTGATTCCGGATTGGGCGGGCTTACCGTTCTGCAAGCGGTGCAAACGCGCCTGCCCGAGGTGGATTTCCTTTATTTCGCGGACAGTGCCCATGCGCCTTACGGGGTGCGGGATGCGGAGGATGTGTTTGAACTGACCCAGACGGCGGTTCACCACCTTTGGGATGCCGGCTGTGATCTGGTCATACTGGCCTGCAACACCGCCAGCGCCGCCGCGCTGCGCCGGATGCAAGAGGGCGGATTGCCTGCGGGCAAACGGGTGCTGGGCGTGTTCGTGCCGCTGATCGAGGCGCTAAGCGAACGGCAATGGGGCGACAATTCCCCCCCCCGCGAGGTGTCGGTGCAGCATGTGGCGCTGTTTGCCACCCCCGCCACCGTGGCCAGCCGCGCGTTTCAGCGCGAACTGGCCTTTCGCGCCATCGGGGTCGACATTGAGGCGCAGGCCTGTGGCGGTGTGGTCGATGCCATTGAAGAGGGCGACATGATCCTGGCCGAGGCGCTGGTGCGCAGCCATGTGGACGCCCTGAGGCGCAAAATGCCGTCCCCCCAGGCGGCGGTTCTGGGTTGTACCCATTACCCGCTGATGGAAAAAGAATTTCAGGCGGCGCTGGGACCGGACGTAAAGGTCTATTCGCAGGCCGATCTGGTGGCTGAATCGCTGGCCGATTACCTGACCCGCCATCCGGGCATGTCGGGCACCGGTGCGGCGGGGTATCTGACCACCGGTGATGCGGGCCGGGTCAGCGACCGGGCCACGCAGTTCCTGCGACGAAAAATTACCTTTACGGCGGTCTGAAACCCGCCTTCTTGCCCGGTTCCGGGCGTGTCGCATATGTTTATTTGACTATGAAAGAGGTCTGACATGACCCATAAAATCGCCATCCTTGGGGCATCTGGGTATACCGGCGCCGAACTGGTACGCCTGATCGCCCAGCACCCGAACATGGAAATCACCGCCCTTTCCGCCGATCGCAAGGCGGGGTTAAGCATGGCGCAGGTGTTTCCGCACTTACGTTATCTTCACCTTCCAACCCTTTGCAAGATAGGCGAAATTGACTTTTCCCAGATTGACATGTGTTTCTGTGCCCTGCCGCATAAAACCAGCCAAGAGGTGATCTCGGCGTTGCCGTCCGATCTGAAGATCGTTGACCTGTCGGCCGATTTTCGGCTGCGCGATCCGGCCGATTACAAGAAATGGTATGGCAATGATCATGCGGCCCTCGCCCAGCAGGGCGAGGCGATTTATGGGCTGAGCGAATTTTACCGCGACGACATCCGCACCGCGCGCCTTGTCGCCGGAACCGGGTGCAATGCCGCCACCGGGCAATTTGCCCTGCGCCCGCTGATTGCGGCGGGGGTGATTGACCTTGATAACATCATTCTGGACCTGAAATGCGCGGTGTCCGGTGCCGGGCGCAGCCTGAAGGAAAACCTGCTGCATGCAGAGCTGAGCGAGGGCTATCATGCCTATGCGGTTGGCGGCACACATCGCCACCTTGGTGAATTTGATCAGGAATTCAGTGCCTTGGCGGGGCGTCCGGTGCAGGTACAGTTCACCCCGCACCTGATTCCGGCCAACCGGGGCATTCTGGCCACCGCCTATGTCCGGGGGGACGCGGGCGTGGTGCATGACACGCTTTGCGCGGCCTATGCGCAAGAACCGTTCATCGAAGTCCTGCCCATGGGCGAGGTGCCCAGCACCCGGCATGTGCGCGGATCGAACTTTTGCCACATCGGCGTGGTGGCCGACCGGATAGAGGGGCGGGTGATCGTCATTGCCGCCCTTGATAACCTGACAAAAGGTAGCAGCGGACAGGCGTTGCAAAATGCCAATCTGATGTTAGGTGAAGATGAAACAACGGGCCTGATGATGGCCCCGCTGTTCCCGTGAAACCGAAAGGCAGCCCATGAAAACCCTGAAGAAACGCCGCCGTGTCCAGGTGATCTTGTTGACCATTTTCGCCCTTATCCTGGCCACCGGACTGATCGGTTATGGCATGCGTGATGGCATCAACTTTTTCCGCTCGCCCAGCGAGATTATCGCCGAACCACCAACCTCCAGCGAAGTGTTCCGTATCGGTGGCCTGGTCGAAGAAGGCTCTTTGGTGCGGGGCCAGGGGTTGGCCGTACAGTTCAGAGTGACAGACCTTGAGACAAGCATCCCGGTGTCATTTTCTGGCGTTCTGCCGGATCTGTTTGGCGAAGAACAGGGCATGATCGGCACCGGAAGTTACATTAACGGCGTCTTTGAAGCCACTGAAATCCTTGCTAAACATGACGAAGATTATATGCCCGCCGAAGTGGTGGACATGCTGAAGGAACAGGGTGTCTATCAGGAACCGGACGGCAGCTAGCGCGATGCAGGACAAATCCCCGCAACCGGTTTTTGTGCTGGTGCGCCCGCAGATGGGCGAAAACATTGGTGCCGCGGCGCGTGCGATGTGGAATTTCGGTCTGGACCGGATGCGCATTGTCGCGCCCCGTGACGGCTGGCCCAACCCCAAGGCGGTCGCCATGGCCAGCGGCGCGGGGCGGTTGCTGGACGGGGCGCTGGTGGCGGATGACGTGGCCGGGGCGGTGGGCGATTGTTCCTATGTGTTTGCCACCACGGCGCGCACGCGGGACTTGACCAAACCGGTGTTCAGCCCCGAACGCGCCATGCAGATTGCGGCCGAAAAGATCGCGGCAGGCGAAAAGGTGGCGGTGTTGTTCGGGCCGGAACGTGCGGGGCTGGAAAACGACGATATTGTGCGCGCCAATGCGATCATTTCGGTGCCGGTGAACCCAGAGTTTACCTCGCTTAATCTGGGCCAGTGCGTTTTGCTGACCGCCTATGAATGGCAGCGACAAGGCGTTGAAATCACGCATGAAACCGTTGAAATGGCCAAGTCGGAATGGGCCAGCGGGATTGAGATGGAAAAGCTGGGCCAGCATTACGAAGAGCGTCTTGATACCGCCGGTTTCTTCTTTCCCGATCACAAGGCGGCGAGCATGAAGATCAACCTGCGTAACCTTTGGAGCCGGATGCCACTGACCCGCGCCGATGTGCAGATGTTGCACGGGGTGATGCGCCAGATGGTGCGCTGGAAAGAACGCGGCTGATCTGGTCATGCCCCGGCGATTGGCAGGGGGCTGGCGGGGGAACTGGGGGCTGGCGGGGGAACTGGCAGGGTGAATTGCCTGCTTGCCTAGGCTGCGCGGCGGTCTTAGGTTTTGCGAAACCATTTGGGGATACTTAATGAGCGGCAAGCGCAGCATCTTTGAAGATGTGTCCGAGGACACGAAACCCGACCAAACCGTGGTAACGGGCGTAATTGATCGCGGGCGCGGCGGCGCGCGCGGTGGTATTCGTGTCTGGTTGATGGTGCTGTTCGCGCTGGTGGTGGCGATGATCGTGGTGGGCGGGTTGACCCGGTTGACCGACAGTGGCCTGTCGATCACCGAATGGCGCCCGGTGACTGGCGCACTGCCGCCTATGACGCAATCTGACTGGCAGGCCGAATTCGATAAATATCAGCAGATAGATCAGTGGAAAATTCAGAATCAGTGGATGCAACTATCTGATTTTAAAGAAATATACTGGTGGGAATGGGGGCA
>DAOUPC010000089.1 GCA_030626365.1 Paracoccaceae bacterium | reverse complement strand
CGCATCAGCATGCACCTTGCGATCATGAACCCCCGTACCGCCCAGCCTTCCGGCGTCAAGGACCAGACCAGTTTTGGCCGCTTCGGCCTCCAGGCGCTCCATACTGAAACTTGCGGTGACATAGAGAGAGCCGGGCGTGTAATACGATTCATGCTCGTCACCTGGCTGAAATACGCCGATATTCCCTGAATGGATTTCCTGCATCCAATGCCGAGTGCCAGAAGGGGCCTGAAGGCACAGGCCAATCGTCACCATGTCTTTGGACAACGGCCCACGCAACGTGACCCGCCCACCAATCAGACCGCTGCTGAAAGCAATGCCGTCAGCTTCTTGGAAAGCCAGGCTTCCCGACATGGAGCCTCGCGACATCTGCACCGCCTCCAGACCTGCATAGTGTACAGCATCCTTAAGGAATTCAATACGAGAGATGGGCATGACGCTCCAACTATCTGATGAATCAGATCCAGATATGCCAGACGCGATCTTATTCTGAGTGTTGAGCATAAAACCGATACCTATCGTTAATACGCAAATGCAGTTACGCCATTGTAATGGCGATCACTGAACATTGCCAATCGCAAGGTTTTATTTGCCATTTGCCAATCCCTTGCCGGCGGCTCTTGGGCCCGAACCAAAAAATATCGAAACCGGATACGATGATCGGCACATGTGTGTCATACGCCTTTGGCATGCCAGTCATCCATCCATGACGGATAATCCTGACGATAAAAGGTACTGGTCAAAAATCGGCTCTCGGCCTTGGAAAACCAATAAGCCTGCCCGCTGTGATCCGCCATAGAAATGGCCCCCCGGAACTGGTGTGACTATACCATCTGTCATAATGTCGAAGGCAGAGGGCTTCTGCGGGCCGTTAAAAACATTGGCTGGGGCAAGAGCTTTGTTTACTTCATAGCAATAAGATTACTGCACAAAGCTTAATCATCCCAGATTTACCAAACCCCAAGAAAACCTGGCAAAAGCCCCCTTTCGCTATGGGTATTCCGCACTATGCCATCCCCCGAAATTTGGGTTGTGATTTCCGGGGTCAGATGGTGGTGGCGACGATGTCAGCCCATAATAGTTGAGCAATCCAGCCTTCGGCTATGCAGATCGTGCCAAATTTAGGGGATAAGATTTCACTCTTATTTGTGAGTGTGAGCGGCAGTGCCCCAGACGTTGTGTAAAGCCGACTACGCAGAACTACGCAGCCTTTTGCTTCCATAGTGCTTCCACAACCAAAAGCTCCTAAACGCAAAAAGCGCCCCGAAGGGCGCTAAGCGTTTGTTCTATTTGCGTAATATTGGTTGCGGGAGTAGGATTTGAACCTACGACCTTCAGGTTATGAGCCTGACGAGCTACCGGGCTGCTCCATCCCGCGCCAATTTGGAACAAGGGCTATCTAGTCCCGCCATCAGGCCAGCGCAATGGCAAAATGTGTGTTTTTTCGACAAAAGTCACGAATTGTCGTACCGGGCATATTCGTGCCCCGTTCAGACCGGGGCCGGGGCACGAAATATGTGTGTCAGATCCGGGTCTTAGTTCACTCTTTTCCAGTCCTGGCCGCGGCAGAACAGGCCGCCGGCCACGCATCCCTTGACCTCTAGTGTGCTGCCACTCAGAGACATTTTTGACGTATAGGTCTTGTCCGAATCCGGGGCCCAGATTTTGCCGCCGCTGTAATCGCCGTCGCCATCTGCGCTCATGTCCCAGAGCATCTTTTTGCCCAGATGTTCATAGGCAGAATCGACCGTGTTGTTCTTGTCATAGGCCGCTTTGATGGTACCGCAGATCTTGCTGCCGCAGGCCCCGATGCTCACGTGCAGATAACCGCCGGTGTCGCCGGGTGCGGTTTTCCATGTGCCGCCCACCGGATCGGCAACGGCCATGCCGGCAAAACCCAGCCCCAAGATAGTGCCCAGAATAATATGTTTCATGTTGTTTTCTCCCTTAATGGTGGCAGTCTGACGCACTTGGCCTTGGTCTTGCAAGCCTGACTTGGGGTCGCGTTGCATTTGTGGCCTGCCTCGTGCCATATCGCGGCGAACCTCAGCGAAAGGCCGCGCATATGATCCTTTATCCCGCAATTGACCTGAAAGACGGGCAGGCCGTTCGGCTGCTGCGTGGGGCCATGGACAAGGCAACCGTGTTCAATGACGACCCGGCCGCCCAGGCCCAAAGCTTTGTCGGGGCGGGGTGCGAATGGCTGCATCTGGTTGATCTGAACGGGGCCTTTGCCGGTGAACCGGTCAATGCCGCCCCGGTCGAGGCGATCCTGAAGGCCTGTGATGTGCCGGCGCAACTGGGTGGTGGCATCCGTGACATGGCCACAATTGCGCGGTGGATCGACAAAGGGCTGGCGCGGGTGATTCTTGGGACGGTCGCGGTGGAAAACCCCGCCCTTGTCCGCGAGGCAGCGCGTGAATTCCCCGGCCACGTTGCGGTGGGTATCGATGCGCGTGACGGGCGGGTGGCCACCAAGGGCTGGGCCGAAGAAACCGATGTGCTGGTCACCGATCTGGCCCGTTCATTCGAGGACGCAGGCGTGGCGGCGATCATTTACACCGACATCAACCGCGACGGGGCGATGCAGGGGCCGAATGTGGCGGCCACCGCGGCGCTGGCCAATGCGGTTTCGATCCCGGTGATTGCCAGTGGCGGCGTGTCGTCGCTGGACGATCTGGTGGCGCTGCGCGATTGCGGCGCTGATCTGAACGGGGCAATTTCGGGGCGGGCGTTGTATGACGGCGCGATTGATCTGGGCGAGGCGCTGACGCTGCTGAATGGGTGATCTAACCGGATGGCTAACCGGGTCGCTAACGGGCCTGTTCCTGCTGTCCTTTTCGGCGGCGACCCTGCTGCCCGGCGGTTCCGAGGCCGGATTGCTGGCGATGGCGGCCTTATCCGCGCATTCGGATATGACCCTGCTTGTGGTGGCCAGTGCCGGGAATATTCTGGGTTCTGTGCTGAACTACTGGTTGGGTCGGCGGGCGCTGGAATATCAGGGGAAACGCTGGTTTCCGGTTTCCGCCAATCAGCTAAGCAAGGCACAGGGCTGGTTTTCGCGCTGGGGGCAATGGTCGGTGCTGTTGGCATGGGTGCCAATAATCGGTGACCCGATCACTGTTGCCGCAGGTGTGATGCGGATGCGGATTGATCTGTTTATTCTCCTTGTGAGCCTGTCAAAAACGCTGCGCTATATGGTGGTGCTGGGGCTTTTCAATCTTCTGGCATAGGGTGTGGCGCTTGGCCCCGGCTTTCGCGCATTTCGAAATACTCTGGTGCAGGGCCATTGATCCTGCGTTCGCATGGCAGTATGCCAATCCCATGCTGAAAACCCGTATCATCCCCTGCCTTGATGTCGCCAACGGGCGTGTGGTCAAGGGCGTGAATTTTGTTGATCTGATCGATGCCGGTGATCCGGTGGAATCGGCCAAGGCCTATGACGCGGCCGGCGCGGACGAATTGTGTTTTCTGGACATCATGGCGACGCATGAAAACCGTGGCACGATGTTTGATCTGGTCCGGCGCACGGCGGAACAATGTTACATCCCCCTGACGGTTGGGGGCGGGGTGCGCACAAAGGAAGATGTGCGTGACCTGCTGCTGGCCGGGGCCGACAAGGTGTCGTTCAATTCCGCCGCCGTGGCCCGCCCGGATGTGGTGGCCGAGGCCGCAAATCAGTTCGGTAGCCAGTGCATCGTCGTGGCCATCGACGCCAAGACAGTATCCCCCGGCAAGTGGGAGATTTTCACCCATGGCGGGCGCAAATCAACCGGCATCGATGCGGTCGAATTTGCCCGCACGGTGGTTGCCAAAGGGGCCGGTGAAATCCTGTTGACCTCGATGGATCGCGACGGGACGCGCGCGGGCTTTAACCTGCCGCTGACACGGGCGATTTCGGACGCGGTGACGGTGCCGGTGATCGCATCGGGCGGTGTTGGTACGCTTGACCATCTGGTCGAGGGCGTCACCAAGGGCGGGGCCAGCGCGGTACTGGCCGCGTCGATCTTTCATTTTGGCGAATACACGATCCATGAGGCAAAGCAGCATATGGCCGCTGCCGGTATCCCGATGAGGCTGACATGAGTATCCTTGACGATCTGGCCACCACCATTGAGGCCCGCAAAACGGCAGACCCCGACAGCAGCTGGACCGCCCGGTTACTGGCAAAAGGCCCCGAAAAATGCGCCGAGAAATTTGGCGAAGAGGCGATAGAGGCGATCATCGAAGCCGTCAAAGGGGACCGGGCCGGCCTGACATCCGAGGCCGCCGATGTGCTGTATCATCTGCTGGTAATGCTGGCCGCGCGTGATGTGGCGCTGGCGGATGTGCTGGACGAACTGGCCAGACGTCAGGGCACCAGCGGCATCGCCGAAAAGGCCCAACGTACATAAGGCCCAACGTACATAAGGCCCAACGTACATAAGGCCGGACGTAAACGGGCCGCAAGCCGGGCCGTAAATCGGGCGGGGTTTCCCCCATGCGCCTTACAGTTTGGAACTGATAACCCCGGTGGCGAAACCGGCCATGCGCAACTCTCCGAACAGGCGCTGGTATTCGATCTTGGGGCAGCGATCCTGAATCACCGTCACACCACGCGCCTCGGCGCTGGCCGTGGCTTCGGGGTGGAAAACCCCGATCTGCATCCAGATCGTTTGCAGGTTGGAAAACTGCGCCAACGCCTCATCCACGATTCCGGGAACCGCCTCGGAGCGGCGAAAGATATCGACCATATCAACCGCTTGATCGATTTCGGACAATGCCCCGCGCACGGTTTGCCCAAACAGCACCTTACCCGTGTGGCCGGGATTGACCGGGATCACCGTGAACCCCTTTAACCCCAGATACCTTGCCACAAAATAGCTGGGCCTGACCGGGTTCATCGACACACCGACCATCGCCACCACCTTGGTGCGGGTCAGGATGTCCTTGAGATGTGTATCGGAATATTCATTCATACCGGCGACCCTAAGACCAAGCGCGCCCATCCGAAACCACCTAATCCCGCCCCTGCGATAAAAGCCGCGACAAAAAGCGTGACAAAAAAAGACCCAAAGGACGAACCCTTGGGCCTGAGGTATGGAACGAGGGACAGAAAAACGATCGCAGGAGTTCCGGGCCGCGGTCATTATATAACTTGGGGATGTATTTCCCGATAAAAAGGGCGGCTTGTGATTTTATGAATACCCGGCCCGATCCGGGCGGATTTCCGCCGGTATCCGGGGCTGTCGTCAGGCGATTTTCCGGGGAAGGGAGGCATATAATGCCAACGCCGCCGCGTTCGACACGTTAAGCGAGCCAAAGCCCCCTGCTGCTTCGATTCTGACCAGATGATCGACGGTTTCGCGGGTCTTTTGGCGCAACCCCGGTCCTTCGGCCCCCAGAACCAGCGCAATGGGGTCACTGGTGCGGTCCTGCAATACCTCTTCGATGGTTTGCTCGGCCTCGCCGTCCAGCCCCAGAACCAGAAACCCCATGCGCTGCAATTCAACGATCGTGTCGGACAGGTTGCGCATCCGCAAATAGGGCTGACGTTCCAGCGCGCCACTGGCGGTCTTGGCCAGTGCGCCGGTTTCCGGGGCCGAATGGTGGCGTGTGCCAATCACCGCGCTGGCCCCCAGAACCTCGGCGGACCGCAGGATTGCGCCCACGTTATGCGGGTCCGTGACCCGGTCCAGCAGGATCACCCGTGGCACCTCGGCCCCGATACAGTTTTCCGCCAATCCGCCCCAGCGCAATGGCAGGACCTCAAGCGCGGCACCCTGATGCACCGACGCGGGGTCAATAGGGGCGGCGAACCTGCGGGGATCCGATATCTCGGGGGTGACCCCGGATTCGGCGATTGCATCCTCTAGCTTGCCCTGGGCATTCAGCGTCACGACCAGACGCAGTTTTTCGCGTTTCGGGTTGCACAGGGCATCGCGCACAGCATGCAGACCGAACAGCCAGACGGTATCCGCCCCGCCTGATTTGCGCGCCTGTTCTTTTTCAACGATCCACTTGGGTTTTTTCATAATGCCGCCCCTTAACGCACCTTAATCAGACCAGAGGTCACAACAATGGAATTTCCTGTTGACGCCCCTAAGGACCGCTAGTAATCACGCCTTTACGTCAGGTGCAATGCACCCTGACAGTGGGCGACAGGCCGCAAGGTGTGGCAGGGGACTGTAACTCCCTCGCGGAGACGCACGCCTGGTTCGATTCCAGGGTCGCCCACCACTTCTATTTCTCACCTGATTAAATCGCGTGTTTGCAACCGCGCTATCGCTTGGCATTCCCGGAACCGTTACCATAGGATGAATTCACCTGGGGTAGGGGGCCGCACCCTTGGGGCGGTTTTGCACCAAGGCTGATTACCCACGAAGCGGCCAAAAGGTCAGTATGATCAGATGAACCAGCGTTTTGAGCAACACCAAAGCTTTGCCAGGACCTATGGGCTTTGCCCTGATGGCTGGCAGCCCTTGGCGGCAGATGCCTCTATGCGCCGCTATATCCGCATTCCCCAAACGCCCTTTGGGCCCTGTCTGTTGATGGATGATGCCTCGGGGACGAGTAACCTGGAGGCCTATATCAGGGTCGCGCGCCACCTGATATCGCTGGGCCTGTCGGCCCCGGTGGTGCATGGCGTTGACCTTGGCGCGGGCCTTGCCCTGATCGAGGACTTTGGCACAGGGACCTATACCAACCTGCTGGCAGATGGTCACAGTGAAATCGCCCTTTATGAACTGGCAATCGATACGCTGGCCGCCCTGCACAACACACAAACCGGCGGGCAGATCGATCTGCCGCCTTACGACATGGCCACCCTGATGCGCGAGGTCATGTTGTTTGTGGAGTGGTTTGCCCCGGTCATGCGGCCAAACGATGATCTGACCGGGTTTCGCACCGAATATGACCGCCTTTGGCGCGCGGCCCTAAGCCCTGTGGCGACAAAGCGGGACACGCTTGTTTTGCGTGATTATCATGTTGATAACCTGATGTTACTGCCAGGGCGCAGCGGCGTTGCCGCCTGTGGTTTGCTGGATTTTCAGGATGGGCTGATCGGTACGGCGGCCTATGACGTGATGTCCCTGACCCAGGATGCCCGGCGTGACCTGTCCCCCGGTCTTGAGCACCGCCTGCTGACCCGGTATTTCGCCACCCGCCCGGATATGGACAGGGCCGGTTTCATGCAATCCTATCACCTTTTGGCGGCCCAGCGTCACGCCAAGGTCGCAGGCATTTTCCAGCGCCTTTCCCGGCGGGATGACAAGCACCATTACCTTATGCACGTCCCAAGGGTTCTTCGGCTGCTTGACCGGGCTTTGGATGCGGCGGAACTGGCCGGGCTTAAACAGCTTATGGATGCTCGGTTGCCGGGCTGGGCTGGCTGGACGCCGGGCTAGACACCGGGCTGGGTACTGGCCTGGATACTGGCCCCTAGACACTGACCTAGACACCGGCCTGACATGTGCCCATGTATACCCCCGCAGCAAACGGCCATATCAGGCGAAAACAGGAGAGTTCCCCAATGACCAACCCGATCCTGAGCAATTGGGACACGCCGTTCCAGATTGCCCCGTTTGACGCGATTTCGGATGATGATTTTGCCCCGGCGCTGGATCAGGCGCTGGCAGATCACCGGGCCGAGATCGCGGCGATTGCCACCAACCCGGCGCGGGCGACATTTGCCAACACGGTTGAGGCACTTGAGGGGTCCGGTAAAGGGCTGGACCGGGTATTGTCGGTGTTCTTCACCCTTGCAGGGGCGGATGCCACCCCCAAACGCGAGGCCCTGCAACGCGACTTTTCACCCCGTCTGGCGGCGCATTTTTCCGACATTTCCGCCAACAAGGCACTGTTTGCGCGCCTGACCGCATTGTGGGGGCAGCGTGATGATCTGGGGCTGAACCCGGAACAGGCGCGGGTGCTGATGCTGACCCATCGTGGTTTTGTGCGTGCCGGGGCGGGCCTGTGTGGCGCACCAGAGGCGCGGATGAAAGAGATCGTCGCGCGACTGGCCGAACTGGGTACGCGCTTTGGGCAGAACCTGCTGGCGGATGAACGCGACTGGGTGATGGATCTGGGCGCGGATGATCTGGATGGGCTGCCGGATTTTGTGGTGAATGCGGCGCGCAATGCGGGGGGGCAAATGGGCCGTGCCGGGCCGGTGGTGACCCTGTCACGGTCGCTGATCGTGCCGTTCCTGCAATTTTCGGCCCGCCGTGATCTGCGCCAGATGGCCTGGGCGGCCTGGGGGGCGCGCGGGGCAAATGGCGGCGCGACAGATAACCGCGCGATTGCTGGCGAAACACTGGCGCTGCGCAGCGAAAGGGCCGCCTTGCTGGGGTATGACAGCTATGCCGATTACAAGTTGGAAACCGAAATGGCCGGCACCCCGGCCAAGGTGCGTGATCTGCTGATGGCGGTCTGGGCCCCGGCCCGGGCGCAGGCCGAAGCAGATGCGCAGGTGCTGACACGGATGATGCAGGATGATGGGGTCAACGGGTCGCTTGAACCCTGGGATTGGCGCTATTACGCGCAAAAACGCCGCCAGAGCGAACATGACCTGGATGAGGCGGCCCTGAAACCCTATCTGCGGCTTGACCGGATGCTCGAGGCGGCGTTTGCCTGTGCAAACCGCCTGTTCGGGCTGCAATTTAAACCGCTTGCGATCACGCTTTACCATGGCGATTGCCGCGCCTGGGAGGTGACGCGCAACGGGGCGCATGTGGCGGTGTTTATCGGCGATTATTTCGCACGCGGCTCAAAACGCTCGGGGGCCTGGTGCAGTGCGATGCGCTCGCAGGCGAAATTCCCCGATGTGCAGACGCCGGTGGTGATCAACGTCTGCAATTTTGCCAAGGGTGATCCGGCGCTGCTAAGCTGGGATGACGCGCGCACGGTGTTTCACGAATTCGGTCATGCGCTGCATCAGATGCTGTCGGATGTGACATACGAGAGCATCTCGGGCACCTCTGTGCCGCGTGATTTCGTGGAATTGCCCAGCCAGTTGTTCGAACATTGGCTGGAGGTGCCCCAGGTCCTGTCCGAATTTGCCACCCACGCCGAAACCGGCGCGGCGATGCCGCCCGAAATGCCGAACAAGGTGCTGGCGGCGGCCAATTTCGACATGGGGTTCCAGACGGTCGAATATGTTGCCTCGGCGCTGGTTGATCTGGCGTTTCACGAAGGGGCTGCCCCCGGTGATCCGATGGCGATGCAGGCGCAGGTTCTGGCGGACCTGGATATGCCGCACAGTATCGGTATGCGCCACGCCACGCCGCATTTCGCGCATGTGTTTGCCGGGGACGGATATGCCTCGGCCTATTACAGCTATATGTGGTCAGAGGTCATGGATGCGGATGCTTTTGCCGCATTCGAAGAGGCCGGCGGCGCGTTTGATCCGGAACGCGCGGCGGCATTGGAAAAACACATCCTGTCAAGCGGTGGTTCGCAAGACCCTGCGGCGCTGTACCTGGCCTTTCGCGGGCGGTT